>JBAYMZ010000008.1:0-15292 GCA_041663385.1 Candidatus Omnitrophota bacterium | reverse complement strand
CTTGAGGGTTATATCCTACCGGCCATTCCCGAAAGATAAAGTTCTGGAAATATTAAAGAATACACCAAAAGTTCTTGTCTTGGATAAATCGATTTCTCTTGGTAGTGAAGGCCCGATATATACCGAAGTAAAATCTCTCTTTGCTAACAAAAAGCCGAAAGTGAGTGGATTTGTCGCTGGGCTTGGAGGAAGAGATATTACCATAGAAACAATAAAAGAGATGGTGGATGTTTCCAAAAAGAAAGAAGTGCGTTGCGAATTTTTAGGCCTTAGGCCGGAATTATTAAAAGAGGATTATTATGTCGGAATCTAATAACGGGCATTTCGAAGAATATATGTTTGTTTCAGGCCATACTGCTTGCGCCGGTTGCGGCCAATCTTTGGCAGCAAGAATTGTTGCCGATATCGCCGGAAAAAATACCATGGTTGCAAATTCAACCGGATGCTTGGAAGTTTTTTCTACCAAAGCGCCGGAATCAGCTTGGCGCACACCATGGATTCATTCTTTATTTGAAAACTCTTCAGCCCTGGCTTCAGGCGTTGAGGCTGCCCTAAAGCATCTTGGCAAAATAGACAATATTAGAGTTATCGCGCAAGGTGGCGATGGAGGAACCGCTGATATCGGAATACAGGCTTTAAGCGGCATGCTTGAAAGAGGGCATGATATTTTGTACATTTGCTATGATAACGAAGCTTATATGAATACAGGTATACAACGTAGTGGATTAACGCCGCTTACGGCAAATACTACAACTTCACCAATTGGAAGTAAAATACATGGTAACTGGCGCAATAAAAAGCCATTGCTTGAAATATGCGCCGCGCATGTTATTCCCTATGCTGCCTCAGCATCTGTTGGATATATTCAGGATTTACAAAGAAAAGTAAAAAAAGCGTTAAGCATACGCGGGCCAAAATATATTCAGGTCCATGTTCCTTGTCCTTTGGGTTGGGGGCATCCATCTGATCAGACCATTGAAGTCGGGAAGTCAGCAGTTTCCTGCGGGCTTTATCCATTAGTTGAATATGAATTCGGAAAATTAGTTAACGTTTTTAAAGTTCCGGCGCCAAAACTTGTTGATGATTATGTAAAAGCTCAAAGCCGGTTTAGACATTTGCTTAAAGATGCCGACGGTTTAAAATCTCTTCAGGAAGTAGCCAATAAAAATATCGAATACTACGGTTTAAATAAATAAGCAAAAATAGCTTACAAAGTTTAATCAATTTTATCCTATAGCAAGGAGGACAAAAATGGCAAAAGTAACAGTTGATGCAAGTACATGTGTTGGTTGCGGATTGTGCGTAAATGCCTGTCCTGATTGTTTCGAAATGTCTTCTGACGGCATAGCCAAGGTTAAGACAAGTTCCTGCGCAAATTGTGATCTTCATGAAGTTGCTTCTCAGTGCCCGGTAAACTCGATAATCGTTGAGGACTAAAAGACAGTTTAGCCGGCACTTTTAATTTACAAAATCAAGTGCACCATTCCTAAAAAGGATGGTGCACTTTTTTTTATTTTTTTTCTGCAAAATTATTCTTAAAAGAGGATACGGTTTGGAGTATAATTTTAGCTTTTGGCGGTTAGAAATTTAGAATTTTGCTTTTGATTCTTTTTTGATATCCGAGATTAATTGCATTTTGCCTTTTACTTCTAAGTAGCTTTTTAGTTTTTGAGCATATTCTTCTTTTTTTGCAGTAAAATCTTTTTCATCAAACAGGCTGATTTCTTTAAGTTCAATTATATAAGCCCCTTTTTGGAGAAATAACGGGTAAGGGTAAGTTTCGCCTTTCTTTAAAGAAAATACTATTTTACTTATTGCTTCGTTTAACCCCACTCCTTCGATATAATCATAATATTTGAAGCTCGCGGTTTCTTTGTAGTCAAGATGTTCCTGGTCGGCAATTTTTTTAAGGTTGTTCGCGGTATTTTTTACTTTTTGCATGGTATCTTTGGCCAGCCTTACGACTTGTTCTTTGGTAAGTTCGATTTTCATTTTGTCTTCAACTTCCTGTTTTATGTCTGCCAGTTCAGGAATCAAAGATGGCTTTTCATCTTCTTTCTGTAAAAATATATAACCTATGCTTGTGTCAAGGGGGGCGCTTATTTTTTTCTTCTTTAAAGCAAACGCTATTTTGTTGATTGCCGGCTGCCAACCAAGGCCCTCGATGGGGTCTTTTATGCCGATAAAACCGGTTTCTTTTATTTCCACAGAAAATTTTTCCTTTAATTCGTCTATTGTTTTTATACTGTTTATGTTTTTTACTATTTTTTCCATCACTTCCTGGTTATCTTTTACAATGGCATATTTTAGTTTTATCTTAGGTTCCTGTCTGAAGGAAGGCTTGTTTTTCTCATAATAATTTTTAATTTCATCCTGCGTAATTTTAATTTGTTCCTTGAATTTATCGTAAGGTATAAGGATGTATTCTATTTTGGCAGTTTGAGTGTCTTTTTTATATAGTTTTTTTGCTTCAGATTCTGAAGGGGCTATCTTGACGTATTTTTGATAAAGTTTATCAATTTTTAAAAAGTTTCTTATATATTCCTCAAACGCCCGCGGTTCCATGCGCGTATATTTTAAAAAGTTCAGATAATATTTTTTATTGAATTGCCCATCTTTAGAAAAGTTTTTAATTTTTTTAATTGTCTCAATGATTTCCGTGTCATTGACGCGTATATTTTCTTTATTGGCTTTCCATAAAAGGAGGAGGTAATCTAAGCTGGTTTGCATTACATCTTGCTTATTTATCCGTTTTTCTTTATCCGGCATATCAAGGAAAGCAAAATAAAGCTGGGCCATGTTAACGTAATATTTGAATTCTTCTTGTGTTACGACGTGATTACCGATTTTTGCTACAGTATTTTGTTTCTTTTCCTGCAGAAATGACATGCCGCCCCAAAGCGCGAATGCCGGGACGATTATGATGGCAAGAACCCACATGATTTTTTTGTGGTGAGATCTAAATACATTAAGCATTAGATTATATTAGCGAGTAAATTAGATTTTTCAAGCAAAATTATTTAATGCAGATTAATCGAGCTTAGGTTACGAATGTTACGAAAGTTACGCAGGTTACGAAGGTTACACTAAATCACGAGGTTTTAAGTGTAACATTCGTAACTTCCCGTAACATCCGTAACCTGCGTAACCTAACGTAAAGATTGATATCCCGGTTGTTTTATGGTATCTTTTAACTTGCTAAACAAGATCTTTGACAATTTGGGGGTGTAAAGGCCTCGACCTATAGATGAGGTAAAGGGTTGCATGTCGTACGGGTAAGCCTTCTACGATAGTGAGGGTTTACAAAAATTTAAACGCAAAACCACTTGATGGTTTTGTTCCTGTTAGAGTACCTTTATTCGCGGGTATGCCCGTGGGTATGGCACACTAAATAGGAACCCTTATGCTTCTGTCTCTAGTGGCATAAGGAATCATATGAGACTTAAGGGTAAGCTCATTGCATTGGGGGTTTGCCTCGAAAACTTACAATGCTGCTCTTAGGTAGATCCTTTCCTCCGGAGCTATCTGAGAAAAGATAAAAGAAGGAAAAAACATGTAGTAGCTCTTTATTAACCCTGTAGGGACGCGGGTTCGATTCCCGCCACCTCCATGAATCACTCACAAAAATTTCGTAAGAAGTTTTTGTGAGTGGTGAATGCCCTGTACTGGAGGCATGAACGAAGTGAATGCCGACTGGTGCAGGGCAAGAAGAATCTGAAAAAAACTAAATGAAATTTTTCCTCAGGTTCATGGCACGCCCTGAATCCGACGAACGAAGTGAGGAGCGGTTCTGGGCACGCCATAAATTCACAGGCCGAGAAATTTTTTGACTGGAGTAAGACAGAAGATCCAAGGAAAATGATTATGTATTTCGTTTATGTCCTCATAAGCGATTTTGATGGCAAGTTTTATATTGGCTTTACGAATAACGTAGCACAACGTTTAAAAGATCATAATTCTGCTAAAGTTTTTTCAATATCTTCAAGAAGACCTTTCCGAATCGTTTATTATGAAGCGCATTTGTCTAAAACTGATGCTATAAGACGCGAGAGATATTTTAAAACATCAAAGGGTAAAATCACACTAAAACAGATGTTGCGTTATAGTTTAGCTAAACAAAATCTATAACAATAAGAACTTAAGCATACATAGCTAACCTGTCATGCCATTTTCTTGCCACATTTTTCAAAATCATTTTTTAAACGTTTTCTACATTACGATTGTTTTGACTGTCCTTTGTGATAATATATTACAAAGGAGGAGGGGGCTATGGTGAAAAAATATTTTTTAACAATCCTGTTTTCGATATTTTTATCGTGCAGTTTGTATGCGATTGATGTGGATGTTCCGCAATGTTTAAAAGATTTAGGTTATGCGGCTACTGATCTTGTGGATTATAAAAAAGTTGAGGATAAGGAATACTTTACGATGAAGAATTGGCAAACCGCAGACAGCCCAAATACAATAACTTTTGAAATTGTAGAGGGAAAAATTTTAAATTGGCAATCGCCTTGAGGAAAATGTAAAGAACGGAAGGACGAGAGACGAAAGACGATAGACGAAAAAAAATAACAATCAAATATCGTCCTTCATCCTTCGTCTTTCGTCCCTCGGAACTCCACTTTTACTACTTATCCCTTGACCGTATAAAGAAAATTTATATAATGTATAAACAATAATTATCACGAATAAAATTTTTTCTATTCGTGGGTATTCGTTTTTAATTTGTGAAAATTTGTGTTTAAAAAAAAGGAGTGCTATGGAAACAAAGGTGACGACAGCGAATTTTGAAAAAGAAGTTATGGGCGCAACGCTTCCGGTGCTTGTTGATTTTTGGGCAGACTGGTGCGGGCCATGCCAAATAATCGCTCCTTTTGTGGAAGAGATAGCCAAAGAATATGCAGGAAAAATAAAAGTCTGCAAGCTTGATCTTGATCAGGCTCAGGAAATAGCCACTGAATATACGGTAATGAGCATCCCTACTTTATTAATTTTTAAAGATGGAAAAATTATGGCTAAGAAAGTGGGAACTCTGACGAAGAGAGACCTGGTTAAATTTATCCAGCCGTATTTATAATTCTTAGTAGTAACACGTAATGGGTAACACGTGAGGCGATAAAACGTGTTGCATGGTACGTGCTACGTGATATGCAACCGCAACCGTGTGGTGGCTTACGAAATCCGCATTAAACTCAAGTCAAATAATACTGCAAATGTCGCCCATTGCCTTGGTTCGCAGGAGGTGTCAAAAAATTTCTTTCCCTGGAATAGGAAATTCCAGGGACTTTGCGATAATTTTGATGACCTCGCCGGGGTTAATTCGACTAAGCAGTTTTTTCAGGCAAAAAGCCTGGAAAAACAGCAAGTTTCATTAAAAAATTGTTGCATTAAACATATATTAAAGTATAATTTACCCTATAAGGAGGTGGCGTATGGATTCAAAAAAATTCATAGCTATGTTAATTGTTGGTATTACTGTTTTTTCTTTTGTCGTTAATTCTTATGCTGGTGGTGCAGTATCGGAAAGCAGGAAGGCGCTTATGGGCCAATTATCCCAGGCAAGGGTTGATTTTATGGCTTCCCGGGATAAACTTCATGATCAAGATCGGCTGTTAAGAATAGCTTGGCATAACGAAAGAGAGACGTTGTATATGCAGGCAAAAGAAAACCCGAAAGATAAATCAATAAAGGAAAAATTGAACGAAGGGGCAAAGAAGTTCTTTGTGGATAAAAAAAGCATTTATGCTCAGCTTGAGCAGTTACGTAAGGATTGGCTAAAGACCAGAGACGACTTAGGTCAGCAGATAAAAAATACGAAATAAGTCAACATTGTTAGCCGTGTAAAATATAGCAATCCGTAAAGGAGGTGCGTATGGATTTACAAATAGTTTATTTGGAACCGGCAAAAATGATACTTTCGCGGATAGGAGATATTTTTATAAAAATCGCAGTAGTTCTGATAGTTCTTCTTATTGGCTGGATTATTGCGAAAGCCATAAAAAGCCTAGTTATAAAACTGTTGAAAACTGTAAAGATTGATGACGTATCCCAAAAAATTAATTTAAATGCTCTTCTTTTAAAAGGCGGCATAAATGTATCAGTTTCTGATCTAATAGGTGTGCTCTGCTACTGGATTATTATGCTTGTCACTCTTTTTGTGGGCATGAATACTGCCGGCCTAAATCAAGCTGCTGAACTTTTAGAAAAGGTTATACTTTATATTCCGAATACTATCGCGGCGATATTTGTTTTGTTGCTTGGAATGTTCGCGGCAACTATTTTGAGTAACATTGTAAAAACCGCATCGGCGAACGCTGGCGTAGAACAGGGTCCGCTTTTTGGAAAAATTATACAAATTGCTGTTGTGGTATTTGCTACGGCGATTGCGCTTGAACAGTTAAATATTGCTACTTTAACAATTCATTCAACTATAAGTATAATCATTGGAACAGTTCTTGGTTCAATTGGTTTAGGTTTTGCTTTAGCTTTTGGTTTAGGATGTAAAGATTTAGTTGGTAAATTAGTTGCAGAATTTCTCGAGAAAATAAAGTCGAAGAAGTAAAAAAAAGATAATACCGCAAAGCCGCAAAGAAGATGCAAAGGTCAAAAAATCCTTTGCATCTTTGCGGCTTTTTGCGCTTTTGCGGTATTTTTTATATTTCTTCTTGACAAAAATATTTTTTATAATATAATTTTACAGTCTTGTGCCAGTAAGGTTTTTAGTAAATACGGATTTATTTGACAGCGTAAGTGTTTACAAAGTATCGCTTGTACCTAAAAGAGCGTCCGCATTTTGCCTGGATAGCTCATTTGGTAGAGCACATCCTTGGTAAGGATGAGGTGATGGGTTCGATTCCCATTCCAGGCTGGAGAAAGCCGCGTAGCGAAAAACGCTTCTATCTGATAGGCCAAGAAAACAATCAGGTGTAAAAATAGCCACAAAGTGGAACGGGGATTTTTTAATCTTTTTTATTTTTTTGTTAAACGAACTTCGGTTCGAAAATAAAATAAACTAACCATGAGAGAATTAATTGCTTTAGAGTGTACATCCTGCAAACGTAATAATTATTACCTTGCAAAAAATAAACGTAAACATCCGGAAAAACTTGCATTAAATAAGTTTTGCCGTTTTTGCCGTAAACATACGGAGCACAAGGAAGCAAAGCCATAATTTACAATGGCAGTTCTTTTAAAAAATTTTGTATACGATAAATTGTAATTAGAACCTGCGGCCAGGGCAAAAGCGAAATAATTTTAGGCGAGTAGCTCAATTGGCTAGAGCATCGGTCTCCAAAACCGGGGGTTACAGGTTCAATTCCTGTCTCGCCTGCTTGAAATTGTTTGACAGCAGGAAAACGCTTAAATTAAAGAGGCATGGTATTGTGATATCAACCTTGGATGCGTCAAGGAAGATAATCTTGGTTTTCTTGAGAAATACTTACAATTTTGTTTCGCCTGTTTGAAGTTAAGACGAATATTATGATAAGACGAATTAAAAAAATCCCGCAATTTTTTCGAGAGATAATTGAAGAGCTGAAGAAGGTTAACTGGTCAACTAAAAATGAATTAAAAGGTGCACTGATTGTTGTTGTTTGCATGCTCGCGTTTTTAACAACATATTTTTTTCTTATAGATTGGGGCTTATCTAGACTTATACATTCACTTTTGCAAGGATGATGCGCTGGTACATATTACATACATTAAGCGGAGCTGAAGAAAAGGCGAAAGCCAATTTAGAGGCAAGGATAAAAGCACATAACTATCAAAGTTTGATAGCGAATGTTGTTATTCCTAAAGAGCAAGTTACAGAAGTAAAACTGGGCAAGAAAAAAATTCTGGAAAGAAAATTTTTTCCTGGCTATATACTTGTTCAGATGGAAATGAATGATGATACCTGGCTTTTTGTAAAGAATACGCCAGGTATTACTACTTTTATAGGGCCGAGGCGTAAACCCTCTCCTATATCCCAAGGTGAAGTGGATAAAATACTGACAAAAGCTCAGGAAAGTAAAGAAAAGCCTGCGCCTAAAGTTACCTTTGATAAAGGCGAAAGCGTAAGAGTCATAGAAGGGCCTTTCCTTAATTTTAACGGCATAGTTGAAGAGATTCAGCAGGATAAAGGAAAATTAAAAGTAAGTGTATCTATTTTTGGCAGGACTACTCCTGTTGAACTAGAATTTTGGCAGGTAGAAAAGATTTAATTAAAGAATTAACGGATTAAAAGATTAACGAATTATTGAGGTAAAAAATGGCTAAGAAAAAAAAGAAACCAGTAAATCAGATAAAGCTGCAAATTGCCGCAGGATCAGCTAACCCAGCTCCTCCGGTAGGCCCGGCTTTGGGCCAGCACGGTTTAAACATAATGCAATTTTGCAAAGCTTTTAATGAGCAGACAAAAGCAAAAGAAGGCATAATCCTGCCGGTAGTAATAAGTGTTTACGAAGATAAGTCGTTTGATTTTATTATAAAAACGCCCCCGGCATCAGTTCTCTTAAAAAGAGCGGCTAATTTAGCGAAAGCAAGTGGACAGGTCGGAAAAGAAATAATCGGTGAAGTTACGAAACAACAGGCTTTGGAAATTGCTAAAGAAAAGCTTGGAGATTTAAATACGAATGATCTGGAAAAAGCCTTAAAAGTAATAGCCGGTACCGCGAGAAGCTGTGGTATCAGAATCAAGGATTAATTGCAAAGCGTTATTAAGGTATATATTAATATTATCGATAGTAAAAAAACAAAACAATGAAAAGAAAGAGCAAAAGATACGAACAAGCGTTAAAGTTGGTTGATCAAGAGAAGACCTATTCTATAGAGGATGCGATTGCGTCGTTAAAGGATATGCCTCACGCAAAGTATGATGAGACACTTGAGGTGAGTTGTCAGGTAAATATCGATCCGAAACAAACGGATCAGGCAGTCAGAGGCTCGGTTGTTCTTCCTAATGGCACCGGCAAAAAAATAAGAGTATTAGTATTCTGTGAACCGGAAAAAGAATCCGCGGCAAAAGAAGCCAACGCAGACTATTTAGGCAATCAGGAGATTACTGATCAAATTATGAAAGAAGGTTGGTTTGATTTTGATGTTTGTATCGCCACACCAGGCATGATGAAGGTTGTAAGTAAGTTGGGAAAAGTCCTCGGACCAAGAGGCCTTATGCCTTCGCCAAAATCCGGAACGGTAACGGAAAATATTTCATATGCGATAGGCGAAGCTAAAAGAGGCAAAATAGATTTTAGAATGGATAAGGCTTCATGTATTCATGTAGGTATTGGAAAGGTTTCGTTTTCTAAAGAAAAACTTATTGAAAATACCCATGCTTTTGTGGACGCGCTGCTTGCCGCAAAGCCTTCTTCAGTTAAGGGAGAATTTGTTAAGTCAATTTTTTTATCGACCACAATAAGTCCTTCAGTGAGGTTAAGCGTATGAAAAGAATTGGTGTAGTCGTAAGAGAAAAAATTGTTGACGAAATAAAGGAAAATATAAAAGAGTCAGAGGGGTGTTTTTTTCTTAATTTTAATAAAGTTAAAGCCCGCTCGGTAAGCCAGCTAAGAAATAATTTAAGGACAACTGGCGCGAATATTTATGTGGCAAAAAATTCTTTGTTTGAAAAAGCTTTTGATGACAAAAAGGAAAATCTTAATAATTTTATTAGCCAAGAGACAGCAGTAGTTTTTATTCATGATAAAGATATAGTTAAGACCTGCAAGGCTTTGGTTGATTTTGCCAAAGAAAATGAAATTCTTCAGATAAAAGGAGGTTTCATTAAAGATAAACCGATTACCACTGACGAGGTAAGTGCTTTAAGCAAACTTCCACCCAAAGAAGTGCTTTTAGGTATGGCTGTAAGCGGAATTGCTTCACCGTTGACTAGTTTTGTTTCCACGCTTAATCAGGTAGTATTGAAATTTGTCTGGGCGATAGACGGAATAAAGAAAAGTAAAGAAGTAAGTAAACCCAGCTAAAATATTTTTTTAGCTGTGCAAAAAGTGAGGAGGTCGTTATGTCTAAGGTTGAAGATGTTTTAAAAATGGTTGGAGAAATGACGGTTCTTGAGCTTTCTGAGCTTGTAAAAGCTTGTGAAGACAAGTTTGGCGTAAAAGCAAGCGCTCCGATGATGGCAGCAATGCCTGGAGTTGCAGCGGCACCTGCTGAGGAGAAAGACGAGAAAACATCCTTTCCGGTTGTTCTTACCGGCGCAGGAGCAAACAAGATAGCAGTTATTAAGGAAATACGCGCTATCACAGAACTTGGCTTAAAAGAAGCGAAAGATTTAGTTGATTCAGCTCCTAAAACAGTTAAAGAGAATATTGCGAAAGAAGAAGCCGAAGAAATTAAGAAAAAATTAGAAGCTTCCGGCGCTACTGTAGAGTTAAAGTAAGCATACAAAGATTGACAAGTTATTGGGTTTTTATGTTGATAGGTTGTTAGGCTATAAATCTAAAACCTATTAACCTGCAAACATATTAACCTAACAACCTATAAATGGAGGTATCCGCTTGAAAGGAATAAAAGAATTGTCTTTTGCTAAGGCCAAGAAGATCTATCCGATGCCTCACCTTCTTGAACATCAGACAAACTCTTTCAAAGAGTTTCTGCAGATGAATATCTTGCCGGAGAAAAGGAAGAAAGTGGGTTTACAGGAAATACTTGAAGAAGTGTTTCCTATGGAAAGCCCTGACAGGCAGTATCGCCTTGAATTTCTTTCTTATAATTTAAGCCGGCCGCGCTATAGCGTTGAGGAGTGTAAAAAGAGAGCGCAAACTTTTGCTGCCCCGTTAAGGGTACGCTTAAGACTTTCCGGGCCTTCCACTGAGATAAAAGAACAGGAAATATATCTTGGCGATATTCCTTTGATGACCGATACGGCTTCCTTTATTATAAACGGAGATGAACGGGCCATAGTCAGCCAATTACAGCGCTCTCCCGGAGTATTTTTTGAAGAAGAGCTGCATCCTATGGGTAAGCGTATGTATTTCGCGCGAGTAATACCATATAGAGGATATTGGCTTGAATTTAGAACCGACATAAACGATACGATTACCGCAATCATAGACCGCAGAAAAACTTTTCCCGCGACCCAAATTCTTCGGATGATGGGTTTGTCATCGAATGAAGATATTTATAAAAACTTTTCCGATAAACCATATCCTGAAGTTGTGAATACGGTTAAGAAAGATGCTACTTCAAGCACTGAAGAAGCATATCTTGATTTCTATAAAAAAATGCGCCCTACAGAGCCGATAACTCTTGAGGCAGCAAAAGAAGTTTTTAGAAGAATGTTTCTTGATGCGCGCAGATATGATTTGGGAAGAGTAGGAAGATACCTTCTCAATAAAAAATTAAGCATGGATGTTTCTCTTGTCAAGAGAAACATTGATTTAGAAACGCTTGTTGAAATTGTTAAAAACCTGTTGAAGGTAAAAGCCGGTCAAAGGCCTACTGATGATATAGATCATCTTTCTAATAGAAGAATAAAACTTATCGGGGAATTGCTACAGCACCAGATAAGGGTTGGGCTGCTAAGAGTAGAGAGGACCTTTCTTGACAGGTACCCCTTAATTGCTTCAAGTGATTTTTCAATACAGCACCTTATAAATTCGAGGGCTTTTTCTGCGCAGGTTCAGGATTTCTTTGCGCGCAGCCCGCTTTCACAGTTTATGGATCAAACAAATCCGCTTGCGGAAATTACTCATAAAAGAAGGCTTTCAGCGATGGGCCCTGGAGGCCTTTCACGTGAACGTGCGGGTTTTGAAGTAAGAGACGTTCATCCTACACATTACGGAAAAATTTGTCCTATAGAAACACCGGAAGGCGCGAACATTGGTTTGCTTTCTTCCTTGGCTACTTATGTAAAAATAAACCCGCTTGGATTTTTAACATCTCCTTACAGAAAAGTTGAGAAAGGCGTGGTTCTTGATAAGATTGATTTTTTAACCGGCGATGAAGACGAAAATAAGTTAATCGCTCAAGTGAGCTACAATTTAGATGATGATGGAAGAATAAGAGATAAAGAAATATATTCACGTTATCAAGGAAAGTTTCCAAAAGTAAAAACGCATGATGTTGAATACATGGATATTTCTCCGCAGCAGATTGTTTCTGTGTCCGCGGTTTTAATTCCGTTTCTTGAGCATGATGACGCCAACAGGGCCCTTATGGGTTCAAACATGCAAAGACAGGCTGTACCTTTGCTTTTTCCGGAAGCGCCTCTTGTTTCAACCGGTATTGAGAAGAAGGTGGCAAGGGATAGCGGCGTAGTCGTTATGAATAAGGAAGAAGGTGTAGTTGAAGAGGTTGACGCGCATCATGTAAAGATTGGAAGTTTTGTCTATAAAATGAAAAAATTTGAACGTTCGAATGCCGATACTTGTGTTAACCAAAGGCCGATTGTTTCAAGGGGTGACAAGGTAAAGGCGGGAGCAACCATTGCCGATGGTATGGCGACTCGCGGCGGCGATCTCGCGTTAGGAAGGAACGTACTTGTCGGTTTTATGCCTTGGAGAGGGTATAACTTTGAAGATGCCATAATCATAAATGAAAGGTTGGTAAAAGAGGATATGCTTACTTCCGTTCATATTGAAAAATTTGAAATAGAAGCGAGAGAAACCCGTCTTGGCAATGAAGAAATCACAAGAGATATACCTAATGTCAGCGAAGAAGTATTAAAAAACTTGGATGAAAACGGTATTGTGCGCCTTGGCGCGGAAGTGATGCCGGATGATATTTTAGTCGGAAGAGTTACGCCCAAAACCGAAAAAGAACTTTCTCCGGAAGAACGCTTGCTCAGGGCAATATTTGGTGAAAAAGCAGCAGATGTAAAGGACACTTCTTTACGCGTTCCGCCGGGAGTATATGGAGTAGTTATTAATGTTGAAGTTTTCCAGCGAAAAGATAGGGGAAGGCGTTCAAGAAAAGAAAAAACAGAAGAATTAAAGCGGATTCGCGAAGTTGAAAAGTATTACGAGGAAGAAAAAGAGCTGATGAATAGAGAAACACTAAGAAGGCTGAGCACAATATTGGGTAAAGTTGAAGGGAAGATTACCGATAACGATATTGAAGCTAACGAAGAAGCAAAAGCAATGATAAGTATTTACGATGAACGGTTGCAGGAACTTGCCATGGAGAGGGAGCTTGAAACCGCAAAAATAGGAAAAGGCGATGAGCTTCCCACGGGAGTTTTAAAACGCGTTGTTGCTTTTGTGGCAATGAAGAGAAAAATTTCCGCCGGTGACAAGCTTTCAGGAAGGCACGGCAACAAGGGGGTTATTTCAAAGATTCTTCCCGAAGAAGATATGCCGTTTTTAGAAGATGGTACGCCTTTGGATATTATTCTTAATCCGCTTGGTGTGCCTTCAAGGATGAACGTGGGGCAATTGCTTGAAATGCATCTTGGTTGGGCGGCAAAAAAATTAGGCATGCGAATATTTACTCCTGTATTTGAAGGAGCTAAAGAAGAAGATATAAAACATTTACTTAAAGAAGCCGGAATACCGGAAGATGGCAAAGTGTCGGTTTATGACGGCCATACCGGTAACGCTTTTGCAAGCAAGGTTAGTGTAGGCTGTATGTTTGTTATGAAACTTGTGCACATGGTCGATGATAAAATTCACGCCCGCGCGATCGGGCCTTACTCGCTCATTACCCAGCAACCTCTTGGCGGAAAAGCGCAATTTGGAGGCCAACGCTTTGGAGAAATGGAAGTTTGGGCTCTTGAGGCATACGGAGCGGCTTTTACTTTGCAGGAAATGCTTACGGTTAAAAGCGATGATGTAGAAGGTAGAACAAGAATCTATGAAGCAATAGTAAGAGGAGAACAGGAGTTTCATCCTTCAGTTCCTGAATCATTTAATGTTTTGGTTAAGGAGTTGCAAGGGTTGTGTCTGGATATAAGAGCAGAAAAAGAGGGTAAACAATGATGGAAGAGAGCAGTTTTTTTGACCGAATAACGATTAAAATAGCTTCGTCTCAGTCTATCAGAGGCTGGTCATCAGGTGAAGTTAAGAAAGCGGAAACCCTAAATTATAGGACACTCAAACCCGAAAAAGACGGGCTTTTTTGCGAAAAGATTTTTGGCCCGGCAAAAGACTGGGAATGTCATTGCGGAAAATTAAAAGGCATAAAGTTTAAAGGGACAAAGTGTGATCGTTGCGGAGTAGAGGTTTTACATTCTTCTGTCAGGCGCCAGCGCATGGGCCACATTGATCTAGCTGCGCCGGTTACGCATATTTGGTTTTACAAAATTATACCTTCAAGAGTTGGAGCGATGCTTGATTTGAGTGCAAAAGAACTCGAGAAGGTAATTTATTATGAAGAATATATAGTAATTGATCCAATAAATACCCCGCTTAAAAAATGGCAGCTTCTTAATGAAGATGAATATCAGAAAGCATTAGAAGAGCATGGTGCAGGTTTTGTGGCAAAAATCGGCGCGGAAGCAATCAGAGAATTACTGAAAGAATTAGATTTAGATAAACTCTCAAAAAGCATAAGAAAAGAAATTGAAAGCAGTAAAAGTGTTTTAAATAAACGTTTGCTTAAGCGCCTTAAAATAATGGAAGATTTTCGCCGTTCCGGCAATAAGCCAGAATGGATGGTTTTAGACGCAGTTCCGGTGATTCCGCCGGATTTGCGCCCTCTTGTTCCTCTTGAGGGAGGAAGATTTGCGTCTTCTGATTTGAATGATTTATACCGCCGCGTAATCAATAGAAATAATCGTCTTAAGAAATTAATTTCTCTTGGTGCTCCTGACATAATTATTAGGAATGAAAAACGGATGCTTCAGGAGGCGGTTGATGCTCTTATTGAAAACGGCCGGCATGGACGCCCGGTTACAGGGCCTCAGAATCGCCCGCTAAAGAGCCTTTCTGATATGCTTAAAGGAAAGCAGGGGCGTTTCCGTCAGAATCTTCTTGGTAAACGAGTTGATTATTCCGGAAGAAGCGTAATCGTTGTCGGCCCGGATCTTAAATTGCATCAATGCGGAATTCCGAAACAAATGGCACTTGAATTATTCGAGCCATTTATTATAAAAAAATTGAGAGAGCGCGGATTTGTTCATACGATTAAAGGCGCGCGTAGAATGGTTGAAAGAGCAAGGGTTGAGGTCTGGGATATCCTTGAAGAAGTTATTAATGGCCATCCGGTAATGCTTAACCGCGCTCCGACACTGCATCGTTTAAGTATTCAGGCTTTTTATCCGATATTGGTTGAAGGAAAAGCCATAAAGTTGCATCCGCTTGTTTGTGCCGCTTTTAACGCTGACTTCGATGGTGACCAGATGGCAGTGCATGTTCCG
>JBAYMZ010000007.1:0-15575 GCA_041663385.1 Candidatus Omnitrophota bacterium | reverse complement strand
CGCGTTGGAAACTTTTACATCACAGCCATCGTGAAGTTCGGGGATAAGGTCGGAACCGGCGATATAAATAAATCCTCCAGCAGTTATTGGAACAAGGGCGGCAGTAAAACCTTTCATATGTGAACCCACGATAAGCGCGAACACCGCGCCCAAAATTGAAGTTATCGCGGAAAGAAAATTAAAAAACAAGGCTTTCTTTATCGACATTCCTCCGTGAATAAGCACACCAAAATCCCCTATCTCCTGAGGAATTTCATGCAGGATTACGGCAAGTGTTGTGGCAATGCCAAGCGGGATACTCACAGAATAAGTTGCGCCGATAATTAAGCCGTCGATAAAATTATGCACGCCATCACCAAGGAGGTTTAAGGCAACTACCGGTTTCCATTGATGCTCATGCGCAGGCGCGTGGCAGTGGTGCCAGCGGATAAATTTTTCCAGAATGAAAAAAATTACAATCCCTAAAATAATATAAAGTGAAGTTGTAAGATTCGCTCCCAACTCTTCAAAGGCTTCAGGTAAAAGATGGATGAAGGCATCGCCAAAAAGCGCTCCAACAGCAAAGCTAACCAAAAAAAGTAAAATTTTCTGAAGGATTTGTTTTTTTAAGGCAAGAGTGATAACGCCGATTAACGAAAGAAGGCTGACAATAATTACACTGGCTAAACTATATATCCAAACTTGCATATCGCTTTGAATTATACCTTAAATAGGGCTATTATAAAGAAATAAATCTGGGTTCAACTATTTAAAAACGTGCTGCTAAAACCGCCCTTTTTAAAAAATGTTCCGTGCGCGCAAAAAGATATGAACCAAAAATGCAGGATGCCCCGCCGATAATTAAAGTATTCGGCGCGCCGATTCTACTTGCCAGGGCCCCGGCAAGCAAACTTCCAAAAGGGCTGACACCCATAAAGGCCATGGTGTATAAACTCATTACTCTTCCGCGTTTATCATCGTCAATTATTGTCTGCAAAACTGTGTTACTTGAAGCAAGCTGAACCAGCATACTAAAACCAATACCGGTTAAAACTAAAACTGAGAACCATAAATTTTTCGATAAAGAAAAAATAATTAAGCTTGCGCCAAATACAGCTGAAGCGACAGTTATTTTTTTAGTTAAACTTACTATGCTTGTATGTGAGGCAAGATAAATTGTGCCAAGCAATGCCCCTACTCCAACCGCGCCCATTAAAAATCCATAATCCTGCGGGCCACCGCCAAAAATATGCACGGCAAAAACCGGCATGAGTATCGCATAAGACATTCCCATCAAACTGGTGATGCTGGTAAGTAAAAGTATTGATTTTATCGGAACCGAACCAAAAGCATATTTAAGGCCCTGCTTTAATTCATGAAGAATAGCCCCTTCTGATTTTTTAATATTTTTTGGTTTAATTTTCATAATCAAAAGCGCGATAATAACCGCAATGTAGCTTAAACCGTTAATCAAGAAACAGGAACCTTCCCCGGCAAACGCGATAATTATTCCGGCAATTGACGGCCCGATTAAACGCGCGATATTAAACATAAAAGAATTAAGCGCGATGGCATTGCCCAGGTCTTCTTTTTTTTCAACGATATCGACAACGAATGAATGGCGCGCCGGTACATCAAATGAGTTTATGATACCAAGGAACATACTCAAAACTATTATCTCCCAGACAACCAAGAGGCCTTTAGTAACCAGAAAAAAAAGAATAAATGCCTGAAGCATAGAAAGTATCTGGGTAATGATCAGGATATTCCGGCGGTTGTAGCGGTCGACAAAAACGCCCATGAACGGGCCTAAAATAAAATTAAATATCTGGCTGGAAAACGCAACCACCCCCAGAGCCAAAGGGGAACTGGTGATGCGATAAACAATCCAGCTCATGGCAATTGTTTGCATCCAGGTGCCGATAAGCGAGATAATTTGCCCGCTGAAAAAAAGCCGGTAATTGCGGTAGCGCAGGGAACGGAAGACAAACTTCATCGCCGCAAGCCCCTTTTTGGAATTACTATTATTTTCGCTAATTTGCGTCATAAGTGTCTACGCGAATGTCACGGATTGTTGCAGATGCAACGGATAAAATCATCCGTTACATCCTCTCACATATTTTTTTATAAAGTGATGCCGGAAAGCACTCTTAAAGCTTCTTTATACTTTTCTGAGGTTTTCTTAACCACGTCATCGGGGAGATTTGGGGCAGGAGGGTTTTTATCCCAGTTTATGGATTCAAGATAATCACGCACAAATTGCTTATCATAACTGCCTTGAGCCCTGCCCGGCTTATAATCGGATTTGGGCCAAAACCTGGATGAGTCAGGTGTCAACACTTCATCAATCAGAATTATTTCTTTACCGGCAATGCCAAATTCAAATTTAGTATCGGCAATAATTATTCCTTTTTTCTCAGCATACTCGGCGGCAGTTTTATAAATTTTAAGGCTGACGGCTTTTACAAAATCACTGGTTTTTTTATCCAGCTTATCATCCATATAAGAAAGGCTGACATTCAAATCATGGCCACGCTCTTCCTTGGTTGAAGGAGTAAATATCGGTTCCGGCAATTTATCGCTTTCTTTGAGGCCTGCCGGAAGCTTGATACCGCAAATGCTTTGGCTTTTTTTATATTCTTTTTCTGCTGAACCGGCAAGATAGCCGCGCACCACGCATTCAAAAGGAATGACTTTGGTTTTTTTAACCAGCATTGAACGGCCGGAAAGTATTTCTTTATATTTTTTTAAATTTTCCGGATATTCATCAACATTGTCGGTTATTAAGTGGTTAGGAATGAGATTTTTTGTGAAGTCAAACCAGAAAACAGAAATTTTATTTAATATTTTTCCTTTATCCGGAATCGCGTTGGGGAGAATTACATCAAAAGCAGAAATCCTGTCGGTAGAAATAACCAGCAGGTTGTCGCCGGCCTCATAAACATCTCTCACTTTTCCTTTGCGGAAAAGTTTTAAATCGGGAAAATTTGTCGAGAGAATCGCTTTGCCCATTTTTCGTGCTAGCCTTTTAATTTCTTCTCTAAAATATCGAACTCCCGGTGAAACTCTTTCGGCATGTGCTTGCCAAATTTCTCAAAAAATTCTTTCGCATCTTTAAGTTCAGCATCCCACATTCCTTCATCTATGGAAAATACTTTTTTAATATTTTCCGGAGGCACATTGAGGCCTTCCGTTTCAAAACTTGAAAGGCTCGGGGTCAAACCAATGTGGGTCTCGGTTGCCTCAGCCTTATTTTTTGTGCGTTCAACTATCCATTTAAGAACACGGATGTTCTCGCCAAAACCCGGCCAAAGAAACTTTCCGTTAACATCTTTACGGAACCAGTTAATAAAGAAAATTTTGGGAGGATTTTTTAATTTTTTGCCGATTTTTAACCAGTGGCCAAAATAATCACCCATATTATATCCGCAAAAAGGAAGCATTGCCATTGGGTCTCTGCGCAACTGGCCGACTTTATGCTGAGCAGCAGCTGTAGTTTCCGAACCCATCATTGCCCCACAGAATACGCCGTGCGTCCAATCAAAACTTTCATAGACCAAAGGCATAAGCGATGAACGCCGGCCGCCTAAGATAATTCCTGAAATCGGCACACCTCTGGGGTTATTAACTTCGTCCGATAATGTCGGGCATTGTTTTATGGAAACCGTGAAACGTGAATTCGGATGCGCGGCAGGTTTGCCTTCACCGGCAACAAATTTATTTCCCTGCCAATCAATCAGATTCGCCGGATAATCTTTAGAAACGCCTTCCCACCATGGCTCATTGGTGTCAGCGTTTAATGCCGTGTTTGTAAAAAGTGTGGGGTAAAATGTGCCGGCTTTTAGGGTGTCAATCATTGTCGGGTTAGTGCCTTCAGCTGTTCCTGGAGCAACGCCGAAAAACCCGTTTTCCGGATTGGTCGCCCAGAGCCTTCCATCCTCACCTACTCGGAGCCAGGCTATATCATCGCCAAGTGTCCAGATTTTATATCCCGGCAAAGCTGACCTCATCATAGCCAAATTCGTTTTACCGCAAGCGCTAGGAAGCGCTGCAACAAGGTAGTTTACATTTCCTTGCGGATCCTGAACGCCGATAACAATCATATGTTCGGCAAGCCATCCTTCGCGAAATCCCATACAGGAGGCAAGCCTTAGAGAAATACATTTCTTGCCAAGGAGCGCATTTCCTCCGTAGCCCGAACCAATACTCCAAATAAGATTCTCTTCAGGAAAATGCATGATGCGGCGATGCTCAGGATTAAGATCACCGATTGAATGTAATCCTTTTATAAAATCCAAACGATTGCCGATACGCGTGAGCACATCAGAACCCATGCGCGTCATAATGCGCATGCTCACCGCGACATAACTTATATCCGTAACCTGAACGCAGAATTTCGCAAATGGCGAATCCGGGTTGCCCATGACAAACGGCAAAACATACATTGTCCTGCCGCGCATAGCACCCTTGCTTAAACCGGTCATTAAAGTTTTTGCCTCTGCCGGAGCCATCCAATTATTGTTGGGGCCCGCGTTTTCTTTATTAGAATGGCAAACAAAGGTAAGATTTTCCGTACGGGCAACATCCGAAGGATGGCTTCTATGCAGATAACTGTTTGGCCAATTTTTATGATTTAATTCATAAAATATTGGTTTACCATCAATTGTTTCTTCTTTAATGCCTTTCTCAACCAGGCGGCGCGCTTCCTCTTCTGAACCATCACACCAATAAATTTGTTTCGGTTCAGTTAACCGCGCGACCTCATCAATCCATTTTTCTACAGCATTTGCCATGTTTTAACCCAATTAGCCAAAAATATTAATATTATGCGTAATAATTAGTATCTATTATCTGATGAAAAAAATCAAGCAGAAATTTAAAAAAAATGCTGATTTTACTAACCTTTGGGCTTGCTTTGTAAAATTAATTATACTTGCAAGGCTTGAAAATTATAGCTATTTCGTTCTTTTTAAGTGGGCAGGCGCAAGGTCAACAATATCATTAACGTCAATCTCTATAAGATATTGCGGATGAGGAAATTTTGCTTCAGGATGATTTTGTGATTTTTTGTAATCCTTAAGACTCTTTATCAGCCGTTTGGAGATTCTTTGGATTACTCTTTCTTCCCAGGCTTTTATAATATGGCTTTTTATTTTATCTCTATCTACTATTTTTGCTTTTCCCTTTAATGTATAGCCGATGAATAAGTGTTCGTCCACAGCGGTGATGCTGATAGTGGAACTTTTTTGCAAATTTTCAAAAGTTTTTCCTTTATACAAATCTATTAAGTACACTTTTCCTTTTTTTTCTATGCCCACGATCCCTTTTGCCGCGCAGTGTATGCTTCCGCAAAGATCAAGGGTAGAAACAATAGCAAACCCTTGCTTTTCCAAAAAATTTACAATATCACCATTTAATTCTTTCATATTATTTAAATATATTTTCCAACACCATCATTACCGTAAAGCCAGCCACAAGCCAGATGGTTGCGATTTTACCAAAACCCTCGCGATGCGATTCAGGAATAATTTCACCGCTGATAACATAAAGCATGCATCCGGCAGCAAAGGACAAAGCCAGCGGCATAATATTTGTAAAAAGGACCACCAGTGTTACGCCAAGCAAGCCGCCGATAGGCTCAATCATTCCGGTAAGAAAAGCAATCTGGAAACTTTTTCTCTTGGAATAACCCTGGCTTCTCAAAGGAAGCGCAACCGCGGTCCCTTCAGGAATATTCTGCGCGGCAATACCGATAGTAACTGCTAAAGCTTTTTTAATATCACCGGCGCCAAAAGCCACGCCAACGCTCAAACCCTCAGGGAAATTATGTATGGAAATAGCCAAAACAAAAAGAAAGATTCTTTTTAAACGAGAAGCATGCCCTTCTATGCCGCCCATGAAATGCTGATGGGGTATGAATTTGTCTGCTAACTCCAAAAATACAACGCCGAGGACGAAACCAAAAATTACCTGATAAATATTTCCTTTAGCCAAGGCAGGAAGAAGCAAACTGAAAAAACTTACCGCAAGCATTACCCCTGCGGCGAACCCGAGCATTGCCGAATATATTTTTTTATTCAGCTTGTGCACAAAGAATACCGGAATCGCGCCTATGGAAGTGGCAAGGCCGGCAAGAAAAGAAGCTAGTACGCCGTAAAGTATGAGCTGCATAAGTTTATTATACTACCCCCTTGCTTCGCTCGGGGATAATTCGCATTATCATTACCATTTATGTGTTGATAAATACCTGAATGCCGAAAGACAGGCTTTTGAGCCTTCACCGCAGGCGATAATAATTTGTTTTTCCAAAACGTTAGTAACATCTCCCGCGGCAAAGATGCCCTCGATATTTGTGCTGTTACGGGAATCAATAATGACCTCTCCAAGCTCGTTATGGCCGGTTATTCTATCAAAATCAGAGTTTGGCACAAGCCCTATTTCAATAAATACGCCCTCAACATTAAGTGTGTAAATTTTATTTTCTTTTTCCAGAGAAATACTTCTGACAAATTTTTCTCCGGAAATCTCTTTCATTTTTGAACTGTTCCATATTTCCACATTAGCTGCCGCTTCAATCTTCTCAATCATTATTGGATCACCGGTAAGTTGCGGCGCGACATTTACAATGTAAACTTTTGGACAAAATTTCATTAACTGCAATGCCGCGTCCAAAGCGGAATTACCCCCTCCGATGACAGCAACATTTTTTTCTTTAAACAATGGGCCATCGCAAGTCGCGCAGTAAGTAACCCCTCTATTCTTAAACTCTTTCTCGCCGGTGATGTTAAGCATTCTCGGCCGTTTACCGCTTGCGATAATTAATGTTTTGGAAATATATTCATTTTTGTTGGTTATTATTTTTATAAACTTGCCTTCTTTTTTTATTTCGCTTGCTGCTTCCGGGGTATTAAGCGGCGCGGAAAATGATTTCATGTGTTCTTCAAATTTCAAGGTAAGCTCCGGGCCGGTAATAAATTGATACCCGGTATAATTTTCAATATCGCCGCTCCAGGCAGTCTGGCCACCAATGTCGTTACTTAAAACCATGAAATCAATTTTCTTTCTTGCCGCGTAAACTGCCGCGGTAATTCCCGCCGGACCCGCACCGATAATTATTAAATCGTATATCTTCATATGTTTTCAATGACAACTGGAACAGTTTCCGCTGGAACAAGAACCACACGAATGCCCGCCGCTTGAACCGCCGGAAATAGCAAAAGACGCAAACTGTTTTTCAATATCCCTGCTGGAACATTTCGGGCATTTTAAATCCTGTTTGTCCTGATTCATTCCCACAAGCAAGTCAAATTTTTCCAAACACTTTTTACACTGGTAGCTATAAAGAGGCATGGTTATTTTTAATGACAAATATTGAGTATCATTCTGGATTTACATCTTCCGTGCCCAGAAGCGCATTAATGCGGTTTTTGTCAAAACCCACAACAACTTGCCCGTTAATAACTACTGTCGGAACGCCCATCTGGCCGGAAAGTTTTACCATTGCATCAAGAGCGGTTTTATCTTGCGAAACATCGATATCTTCGTAACTTTGCCCTTTTGATGACAGGTACTGTTTTACAAGCTTACAATATGGGCACGTAGGAGTGGAATAAATTTTTATATCCATTTATGAACCTCCTTAATGAGCACAGCATTTTTTCGAGCCCATAGTGGCGAAGGAAAAATGCTAGTGCGAATTAACCCCGCTCAAACGCTGAAAAATTATCAAAGATAATTTTTCAGCCTCTTCTGTGAGGCGGGGTAATTACCTCTTCTTAATCTCTCCTCTTAACAGCATCAACTTAATCAAATGTTCTTTCTCTTCAACGATAACCTTATCTAAAACCGGCTGCTTCTCAAGTGTTATATACTCCCGTAAAGCCGAATAGGTAAGTATGGATTCTTTTTCTATGTACAAGCCGAATTCAACCGCTTCTAAATCAGAAGCAAAACTTTCATTTATTTTTTTCTCCATAAGTTCCACGGTAAAAATATATCCGGAAGCAATCGCTTTAATGTAAGCTCCATATTCTCCGGGCGTAACTTCAGCCACGACATAATCCCCTATCCCATCAAGCATATCCTGAAAAGTTTTTCTGTGGATTTCTTCCTGCTCTTTTAAATATTTCCACAGATTTGTGACTTTTTTATCACTGGATTTTTTTTCAAGAATTTCGTATAATTTTTTGCCTTTCTCCTCAACTTTTACTGCGATACGTAAAATTTCCTGCGGGCTGAATATATTTGTCATTTATTGCCTCCTTTTGGATTAAACCATTATATTAATTATATGTTTTTCGTCTTACGGTTGCGTTTTAAATGACGATGAACGTATAACGCAACCGATACGAGCTGCGCAACCGCAACCGATTAACCCAACCAATAAAAACAGCTAATTGCCCACTAAGCCTTTTATTTTTAAAACCACTCCCTTTAAACTATCTAAATCTTCCGGCGTTGGAACATAATTTACATAACTACCTTCACCGATTAATTCCATTCCTGCTTCCTTCAAAGAATCTTCAAGCTCTTTAAATGCGACTTTTGCCCAGCCGTAAGAACCAAAAACAAAACCAAATCTGTTTTTCGGCTTAAGGCCCTTTAAATAAGTAAGGAAAGCTCCCATCGTTGGTAACACTTTGTTATTTAAAACCGGGCTGCCGATAGCTAAAACCTTTGCCGAAATAACTTCTGCGATGATATCGGAAATATGGGCATTTTGCAGATTAAAAAGTTTTACGTCAATTTCTTCTTTATCAAGCAGCTCATACAATTTTATTGCGAGGCTTTCAGTAGAATGCCACATCGTGTCATAAACGATTACCACTGATTTCCCCGGCTCATAATTTGCCCATTTTTTATAAAGCCCTATTATTTTTTCTATTGTCTCTTTCTTCCTCCAGATCAATCCATGGGAAGGGCAAATCATATCGATTTTAATATCTTTTATCGCCTCAAATGCTTTAAGCACCTGGCTGCCATAGGGCATAACAATATTGGCGTAATATTTTGTTGCTTCTTTTATAACGATGTCTTCTCCGGCTTCGTCCGTGAAACGCTCGTTTGACGCGTAATGCTGGCCAAAAGCATCATTGGGAAATAGAATCGAATCACTCTCGCTGTAAGTTGCCATTGAATCCGGCCAATGCACCATCGGCATAAGAAAAAATTTAAGATTACGTTTGCCAATTTTTAAACTATCGCCGGAATTAACAACCTTGAATTTCCAATTATAGCTTGCAGCTGGAAAATGTTTCTTTAAGCCCTCTTCTCCTTTAGGTGAGCAAACCACTTCGGCGTTAGGACAATGCTCAAGCAGTTTGCCGATTGAGCCGGAATGATCCATCTCAGTATGATTGGAAATTATATATTTTATTTTTGACGGCTCGATGACTTCTTTTATCCTCTCAAACATCTCATCGAAACCATAATGCTTTACCGTATCGATTAAAGTTGGCTGGTCATCAAGAATCAGGTAGGCGTTGTAGGTTGAACCGGAAGGCGTGGAATAACCGTGAAAGCTTCTAAGCTTCCAGTCAATATAACCCGTCCAATAGATATTTTCTGCAATTTTAACCATATTTTATTTCACTATTTCAAATTGACTCTTGTCCACGCCACAAACCGGACAAAGCCACGTATCCGGAAGCTTTTCAAAAGGCACACCAGGAGCGATTCCTCCGTCAGGATCACCAAGCTCCGGATCATAAATATACCCGCAAACTATACACTTATATTTAGCCATTTAGCCTCCTTTGTTATTTTATCTGTATTTGCTGCTTTAAATCTCCAAACTGATTACAATCAGCATCAACCTCCAGGGTATCGCCATTTTTCAAATCAGGAATCAAATAGGTTACTTTCTGAACGTTACCTGTTTGCAGGGAAAATTCTTGATTAATTATTTTCTTGCCGTTTACTTCTACCTCTATAAGTTTTATATAGTGCGTGGCGGGATCCTTAACGTTGTGAGTTACTGTAACGCTTATAACTTTATCCCTCTGCGTTATATCTATTTTTTGAGGCGGGTGGGCAAATGCCGAAAACATATACAAAAAAGAACAGGTTAATAACAAAATAAATTTCATAGCGCCCTCCGGTTTCTTCTAATTTTTATATACTTGTATAAAACCAATCCTCCATGCAAACACGCAAACAAAACCGTTAAGCTGGCTGACCAGAGATGCAACGTAAGGTTAAAAAAGAACATGCCAATAATAAAAGTCGTCAGCATAAAACAAAACGTCAAAATACCGGTATAAATAATTAAGTTGTAGAGCCTAAATTTAATCATAGTTTTTATAACCTATGAAAGCAATGCTCCAGCCCGGGAAAGTAATTCGGATACGGCTTTTTGATTATTAGGAATCTTACAGCCGGCAACGTCAAAATGCCCACCGCCGCCATAGCTCTCAGCAAGTTTAGCAATATTTATTTTTTCTTTTGAGCGTAAACTCACCCTGAAAGTTTTATGGCTATTCTCTCTAAAAAAAACCGCAATCTTAACGCCTTGTATAGAACGTATTTCATCCGCCACCGTATCAACATCTTCATCCTCACCTTTTATCTTAGCAAAATCATTTTTACGGATAATTGACCAGGCAAGTGAACCATTACTTAAAAACTTACAGCGGGAGAGACAAATACCGGAAAGTATAGCTGCCTTTTTATTTTTTGACCAGAAAATCATATCAGCAAGTTTATAATAATCCACGCCTCTGTCCAGAAGATGCTCACAAACTTTAAAAGTAAACGCCCTCACCTTAGGCAGGCGGAAAGAATCGGTTTCAACGATAAGGGAAGTAAGTATACTTTCAGCAACATGCTTTGTTATATTTACTTTCAATTCACCAAGCAGCAAAAAAATAAGCTCGCCTACGGCTGCGGCTTTTGTATCAATTAAAGAAATATCTCCAAAAGGAATTCTAAATTCATGGTGGTCAATTTCTAATGTTTTTTTTGCCTGCTTAAATACTTTTTCGAAATTTTTTCCGAGGAGCTCTTTTGTCCCGCAATCAACGGCTATTGCTAGATCATATTTTTTATCCGTTGTATTCTTAATACGGTTTGCGCCATAAAGTTTTCTATATTTCTTTGGCACACCATCCTGGCTAAGCATACACACATGCTTACCGATACTTTCAAGGCCTAAACCAAGAGAAAGTAATGAGCCGATAGAATCGCCATCAGGATTTATATGCGAGGAAATCGCTATGGTTTTTGCCTCTTGAATACTTTTTGCTGCTCTTTTTAAATTGTTCATGGTTTCGTGGATTACTATTAATTTAATTCGTCAATTATTTTTGCCATTATAAAATCATTCACAGTAAGGCCGCCTGCGGCGTGTGTTGTCAGCGTAATTTTTAATTTATTATAAATTAAAGTAAGGTTGGGGTGGTGGCCTTGTTCTTCGGCGATAATCGAAACAAGATCAAGAAAGTATTTGGCCTCGATAAAATCTTTGAATTTAAACTCTTTAACTAATTTTTTGTCATCAACTATTTGCCAATTGCGATATTGGGCAATTAATTTATCGATTTCTTCTTTCTTTAGCAAGCCGGCGCCTGCTTCGCAGGGCTTGCAATGCCTGGATTCATCTTCCTTTATCGCGCTTTGCGGATTTTTTAATATATTATTGAGCTCAACCAAAGCGCTATCATAATCAGGCTGGCTGGTTAATTCCTCAACTAACTGTATATATCTTAACGTGTTTGTTTTATCCAAAATCAAAATGCTTCTTGCTAAAAGATTCAATTCTTTTATCAATAAGCCGTAATTTACACCAAAAGAAGAAAACCTGCAATCAGAAAGAGTCACTACATTATTAATGCCGTTTAAATCGCAGAATCTTTTCTGCGCAAACGGAAGGTCTTTGCTTATGCCTAGTACAACCACATCTTTGGAAAATGTTATAGCTTTTTTGTTAAATTCTTTAACTTGTAAATCGCAAACCGGGGTGTCTGATGAAGGAAAAGAAGTGATTAATTTTACCTTGCCGGTAAAATCTTTAAGAACCACTTCTTTTAAATCCGTAGAAACAACTTTAAAATTGGGAGCAGATGTATTTAATTTTAAATTCCTGCCGACAAGCGTTAAGGGTGCGCCTTGAAATTTTATTTGTCTTTCCATAATCTCCTCTCCCTTTTGCACAAATTAGCGCAGATGGACTACAGGCGGCATACTAATCCACTAATATCTGTGTTATTAATAATAACTCGAAAAAATAACGGGTCAATGATTAATTTCCATATAAAATATACTTTTTTCCACCCTGGTTAAGCGTCATACGATTGCAGTTGCGCGACCCCCTTCGGGGAGGCTTCACTCCTCGTTACGTTTATTGTTATACGTTGCGTTTTAAGTGACGAATAACGCATAACGCAACCGTGACGAGTTGCGTAACCGCAACCAATTAACGCAACCCTTCTAAATTCCTCGTGTTATAATATAATTATGCCCTTAATAACTCCCTTTGACCCTTGGAAAAATAACTACTGCACCTGCCCGGCTAAATACAGCCTCTCTGCCTACACTGGCTGTGGCCACGGTTGTCTTTATTGTTATGCTTCTTCTTATATTCGAAATTTTTCTCATCCCCGAGCGAAAAAAGATTTTTTAGAAAGGCTTGAAATACAAATCAAAAAGATCCCGAAAAATTCACTCATCACCATGGCAAATTCATCTGATCCGAACCAGGCCATAGAAGAAAAATTTGTGTTAACCCGCAAAGCGCTGGAAATTCTCAAAGATTTTGATCTTCGCGTAAATATCGTTACAAAATCTCCGCTAATAACTAGAGACGTTGACATTTTAAGCAAATTTAAAAATATTACGGTGAGCTTTACTTTAACTTCCTTGGATACGAAAATCGCAAAAAAAATTGAACCGTTTTTGGATTATGCTCCTCTAAATAAATTAAAAGCAATCCGCGCGCTTTCTAAAAATATTCCCGTAGCAGTGAGGTTTGACCCTTTAATTTATCCCTTAAATACAGAAAACATAAAAGAGACGATAAGAGCCATAAAAAAATCCGGAGCAAAACAAATTATCACCTCAACCTACAAAACAAAACCTGACAATTTAAGGCGGATGAGTCAAACATTTCCCGAATATGCTGAAATTTGGAAAACTCTTTATTTGGAAAAAGGCGAGAAAATTAGCGGGTACAATTATCTTCCGCTGGCTTTAAGAATAAAATTAATCGAAGAGGTTAGAGAAATAACGCTTTCTGAAGGGATGGAATTTTCCAGCTGCCGGGAAGGATTCTCCGAACTAAACACCGCCAATTGCGACGGCACATCAGTAATTGTGTAAAGTTTTATGTGTAAAGCGTAATGGCTTTACATATAGGCCCATTACACTTTAAACTTTACACATTACACTTTAAACATTACACAAATTCTTACTTGCCTTTAGGCTTAGATAGTAATTTCCAGGGGTTAGCTTTTAAATCCGCGGTCATTTCTTCTACATTTTTAGAAGTTGTTTCCAGATTTTTAATAATGACGGCAATTTCATCTTTATTCCCTTCAACCGTATTATTAAGATTAGCGGATAACTTTCTGGCTTCTTCGGCTAAAATTTTTGTTTGATCCATCAACGAATCTATATCCATATAGGGTTTGCCGGCTACGGTTGAACCGTCTTTTATAAAATTACCGTTATGAGAAGCTATCTGTATGTATTTTTCGCCCATCAACCCCATGGTCTTTATGGAAATTTCCGCGCAATCCCTCACTTTAGCTTTACGATCAAGCCATAACTTTAAAGTAATTTTTGTGCTGTTCTCCGTATCTGAAACCTGGATGTCTTCTACCTTACCAACCTCAAAACCATTAAGCATAACCGGCGCTTTTTTGCCTAGGCCGGCAATTTCATCGAAAGTAACGTAGAGATTGTAGCCTTCTTTTTTAACATTTACCTTACCGGTGGCAAAAGTTACTGCCACAAGGCCGATGACACAAACCACAATAAATAAACCAACTTTAAATTCATTGCCATACTTTTTCATTTTAGCTCCTTTTGTTAATGGATTATAATTGTGTAAAGTTTATTGTGTAATGTGTAAGGGGCTTTACACATAGACCCTTTACACTTACTTTACACGTTACACAAATCTTTTTTATAAGCCAAATATTTCTTCTATGCCAATATCTTCTTTAAAGAAATCTATTGGCCCGTTTGGCCGGCCGTTTATAAATTGCTGGATGTAAGGATTTGGGGAATTCCTTAGCTCTTTACCGGATGTTACTTCAACGATTTTTCCCTTATGAATCATTGCCAACCTGTCGGCAATATTAAAGACGCTTTGCATATCATGAGTAATAACCACAGAGGTAATCAAGAGTTTTTCGCTTAGCTCCTTGATTAATTTATCAATTGCGCCGCCGACAACCGGATCAAGCCCTGAGGTTGGCTCGTCATAAAAAACAATATCCGGATCTAAAGCTATTGCTCTGGCAAGGCCTACGCGCTTACGCATGCCTCCGGAAATTTGTGAAGGAAAATATTTTTCGTAGCCGCGTAAACCAACCAGCGAAAGTTTCATTTTAATAATAATCTCCACAATTTCTGGAGCAAGTTTAGCGTGTTCCTTAATCGGCAGCGCGACATTCTCTTCAACAGTCAAAGAATCAAGCAGGGCTGAATATTGAAAAAGCATCCCGAAAGTTTTTTTAACTTCATCTAATTCATCAGTCGAAACTTTTGAGATGTCTTTACCTTTAATAACAATACTTCCCTCATCAGGCTTAAGTATCCCGGTCATCAACCTGACCAGCGTGCTTTTGCCTGATCCGGAACAACCCATAATCACAAAAGTTTCACCGCGAAAAATATCCAGGCTGACGTTATCGATGGTTTTCTTTCCCTGAAAATATTTAGAAACATTTTTCAGGGAAATTATCGGTTCTTCTTTTTTAGCTTGTTCGCTCATCCAGCCCTTCCTTCTTCAAAATTACCTTTTTATTCCAACCCTTACAACATAGGAAGGGCCGGACTCATAATTATATTTTGGAGAAATAAAATATCCCGGTAATTACGCAATCAGCAAGAATTATCAGTATAAAACTAATAACTACGCTTCTTGTCGTAGCCCTGCCTACGCCTTCAGCCCCGCCTTTGGTATTTAAACCTTCAAAGCAGCCGATAAGCGCGATGACTATGGCAAAGACAAATGCTTTAGTAATGCCTGTATAAATATCTTTTATCTCTAAATATTTAAAAGTTGTTTGTATATACAAATCAGCATTGATTTTTAAACTATACACGCCGACGAGATAGCCACCAATCATACCGGATATGTCACCGATAATGGTCAAACAGGGCAGCATAAAAAACAAAGCTAAAAATCGCGGCACAGCTAAAAACCGGACCGGGTTAATCGCCATGGTTTCAAGCGCCTCTATCTGTTCACTGACTTTCATCGTGCCAAGTTCTGCGGCAATCGCTGAACCAACTCTTCCGGCAACAACCAGCGCCGTTAAAACCGGGCTAAGTTCGCGGCATAAAGAAATCGCCACCAGAGATGAAACATATAATACCGCTCCCATCTTTTGCAGCTGGTATGCCGACTGCATCGCCAAAACTATGCCGGT
>JBAYMZ010000006.1:0-16299 GCA_041663385.1 Candidatus Omnitrophota bacterium | reverse complement strand
TATGGAAAATGCGTATTATTCTGTAATTTCCCCGGAAGGTTGTGCGGCTATTCTATGGAAAGATGTTGCTGCAAGGAAAGACGCGGCAAAAGTTTTAAAGTTAACCGCACCGGATTTATTAAATCTTGGAATTATCGATGAAGCTATCCCTGAGCCGGAAGGCGGAGCGCATAGGAACCCAGATCTCGCGGCAAAGAACCTTAAAGAAGCTCTTTCCCGAAACTTAAAAGAACTTTTGGGTGTTGATTTGAATGCTTTGCTCAAGACGCGTTATGAGAAATTCAGAAAAATGGGTGTGTTTAAAGAGTGAAACCAGAGTTTGCGAAGATAGATGATAGAAAATAGAAGATAGACAATGGGTTTTGTACAAACATCTATTTTCACCCTTCTATTTTCGAACTTCTATAGGATAACCAACAGCAGGTAATTTAAAAATGAGAGTGCAAAGACTTATTATACTGGGCGTTTTAAAAGAAGGGCCAAAGCATGGTTATCAAATAAAAAAAATTATTCAGAATGAAATGGGGATATTTTCTGAACTTGAAATGCAGTCAATATACTATCCTCTTGAAAAAATGCAGGCTGAAGGCCTTCTGAAGAAAAAGGAACTCAAAGGCGAAAAAAACCTCAATAAGTATATTTACTACATAACTCCTTCCGGCGAGAAAGAATTTTTTGAATTATGCAGAGAGATTCTACTTTCGGAGCGGATGCCTTTTTTGGAACTGGATGTCACGCTTTACTTCTTGCCGTTTCTTGATAAGAAAAAAATATTACCGCTGCTTCGCTTAAGATTGTGGTTTTTAGAGAAGGTCAAAAAGTGGCTGCTTGCAAAAGAAAAGGGGCAAAAAGAATTGCCTAAGAATTTGGCCCTACTTATTAAGCATCATTTTAAGCTTGCCAGCGCCGAAAAGGAATTTTTAAAAGAGATGATCGTTGCAATCAAACGCGGAGAGATAAAATAGGAGAATAGAAGCGGATACCCGCTTCTATTATGACAAGATTTGTGGTATATTTGAGCTAATGATATGAATCCAGCCCATCCAATGCGGAATATATTTATTTATAAAAATATGGAAGGTTGGAGGAAGTGGTTTATTGGGACAATCTTTTAAAAAAAAGGAAGTGCGGGATGAATAAAAAAATCCTTATTGTTGAGGACGAAAAAGAGGTTTTATCTTTTTTGGCAGACAGCTTAAAGAGACGAAATTTTATCGTAGAAACTTCCGCCGACGGCAGAGACGCTATCAAGAAGACGGGATCTTTTAATCCTGATTTGGTTCTTCTTGATATTATGCTCCCGGAAATCAGCGGCCTGGAGGTTCTTAGCTGGATAAAAAAGAATAAGCCGGATATTTTTGTTATGCTTGCATCAGCAAAAAAAGAGCTTGAAGACTTAAAAACCGGATATTCTCTGGAAGCTGATTATTACATAACAAAACCTTACACTATTGAAGAGATAATAAAAGGCATAAATATAATGTTTTCTTTTAGAGAAAACCAATTTAATTAATTATACTAAAGAAGCAAAATTGTGCGCCTTGTGCAAGATGCGCTTTTATAATTACCCCGCCTCACAAAAAGAGGCTGAAAAATTCTCTTTGATAATTTTTCAGCGTTCGGCGGGGTTAATTCGCGCTATTATTTTTCCTTTGCCACTAGGGCTCGGAAAAATAATGCGCTCATTAAGGAGGTTTAACTAAGTGAAAACAAGTTTTTCTCTGCAAGCGCTAAGCTTAAAAAGAAGAATATGGGTGGCTATCTCCCTGGTCACTTTAATCCCTGCGATAATTACCTTTTATTACCTCAACGGATTTGTTATTTCTGCTATCACGATAGTAACCGCGGTTTTGATTGTATTTTTAGGATGGTGGATTATTTTCGAGGTTTTTTCATCAATCGTAAAAGTGTACTACAACTCCAAAAAAACTTTGATAAATATAGGTGAGGAAACCCCGGCGGTTACCAATGAGGTGCAAAGCCTTGAGTCTATAATCGATATCCTTTCTTCAAAAATGAAAAGCGGCCTTGAACAGTTAAAAGATTTCAGCCAAAAGACTGAAGAGTTAAATCAGGAAGTTTCTAAAAAGGTTTTTGTTCTCTCCACGATATTACAGGCGAATGATCTTTTTTCTAAAGATATTCCTTCTGAAGAAATATTAATATTTCTTACGCAACGCTTGAAAGAAATATTAGGAATGAAGCTTTGTTGTTTTAGTTTAAAAGAAGAAGCTTCGGACATTTTCCACGTGATTTCCTGTTTAGGCATCGAAGCGCAAAGAGCTGAAGAAATACTTATTAAGGAAAGTAAACATATATATAAACTTAAAAGAATTGAAATATACGACAAATTTAACAAGCTAATAACTTATTCCAACATTGTAAAAGAATTAGAAGTAAGCAGTTTTGGAATCTGCCCGATAATTTCAAAAAACCAGACGATTGGCCTTTTAGCCGCGGGTTCAAGTGACGAAAATTTTGTGTTCACTAAAGATGCTTTAAATATACTTAATTTATTTTCTCAAAATATCGCTCTTATATGGGAACACAAACGGTTGTCGCGAAGAATTGGTGAGCTTGAAGTGGCTGATTATCTCACTGGATTATATAATGTTAAATATATTGAGAAGAGGCTTAACGAAGAAACCGCGCGTTCTATGAGCTATCAGCGCCCTTGCGGGTTCCTGTTAATGAAAATATCTAACTATTCCGAGTGCCAGGAGAAATTAGGGCCAATTGAAGCGGAAAAATTAGTTAAAAAAACTGCTAAAATATTTAAAGAATCTCTTCGGCCAATTGATATTGCCGGCCGCGCCGGGCCGGATAGCCTTTGCGCTATCCTGATAGAAAAAAATAAAAGGCAATCACAAGTGATCGCAAGCGAAGTAGAAGCAAAATTGAAAGATAATTTTAAAGAACAATTAAAAGTGGTGTTTTGCGTTGCCGAAAACCCGATAGACGGCACAACAGCAAAAGAACTTATACTTTTCGCGCAATCCCGTATTAATACCAAAAATACAAATGAAATCTCCTAAAAAACCGGAAAAACCTCTTGGCCAGATTTTGGTAGAAAGGGGAGTCATCACTCTTGAGCAATTACAGCTCGCGTTAGCTTCTCAGGATAAAGACGGGGGGCTCATCGGAGAAGTAATTGTTAAGTTGGGATTTACTAAGGAAGAAGAGATTGCGCACTGTCTTAGCCTGCAATTCGGGTTTCCGTATCTGCCGCTTGAAAATTACGAAGTATCAAAAGAAATTGTCAATCTCGTTCCCAAAAGTGTAGCCGCCCATTATTGCCTGGTTACTCTCGATAAAATAGGAACTACTTTGACTATCGCTATAGCAAATCCATTAAATGTTCAGGCAGTAGAAGATTTGGAAGACCTTACGCATTGTGATATCCAGATATTCGTAAGCACGCCTTCGGATATACGTAAAGCAATAGATAAGTTCTATTGATACAGAGAACAGAAAGACGAAAGAGTGCGGAGCGAAGCGAAGCCTCCCCGAAGGGGACGATAGAAGAGAGACGATAGAAGATAGAAGTTTTTCTTTTATTCTTTTCTTTTCGCCCTTCAAACCTCTATTCTCGATTTTCTGTTCTCTGTTTCCATGAACTAACCGAGCGAAGCGAGGAAGAAATGTCAAAAGAGAAATTCACCGATTACTTATTAAATAAAAATCTTATTTCTAAAGAAGATCTTGATAAGGTCCTCTTGATTCAAAAAGAAAAAGGCGGCTCATTAGTCGAGCTTTTTGTAAAGCTTGGGCTTATGCAGGAAATACAAATTTTGAGCTTGCTTTCAGCCTACCTATCAATTCCCCCGATAAGAGTCCTCAACCTAAACATTGCCAAAGAAGTTTTGAATCTAATCCCTGAGCAGGTGGCACAAAACCTTCAAGTTATCCCAATAGGTAAAATTGGCAATACGATAACTGTTGCCATGAGTGATCCTTTAAACGTTTTAGCGATAGACGATTTGAAAAAGATTACCAATTGTGAAATAAATCCGGTTATCGCTCCTTTGTCGGAGATGAAGGAAGCAGTGGCAAATCATTATAACCGTGAACCAGTAAGTTCAATTGAAGAAATTATAAGCAACCAGGATCTTGAAACTATAGAAATTATAAAAACTAAAGAAACAGTAGAAGAGGAAAATATCGGCGCTATTGATGAGGCTCCGGTTATAAAGTTTACAAACACTTTTTTAAAGAAGGCAGTTTATGAAAGGGCCTCGGATATTTTGATTGAGCCCTGGGAAAAGTCAAGCCGGGTAAGGTTCAGGATAGATGGTTTATTGAAAGACGCGGAGACGTTTCCCAAAAAGATGCACCCTTTCATCATATCGCGCATAAAAGTAATGTGTAATTTGAATATCGCTGAGCATCGTCTTCCGCAGGAAGGCAGGTTCAGGAGTTCGATATTAGACAGAAACGTCGATTTTAGGGTTTCGATATTGCCATCCAGTATGGGCGAGAAAGCGGCCTTACGAATTTTAGATAAAAGCACGGCTCTTTTAGACGTAGATCTTTTAGGCTTTGAAAAAGATGTATTAAAACAGATTAAGGACGACAGTGTAAAACCGCATGGCTTAATTCTTGCCTGCGGCCCAACCGGTTCAGGTAAAACCACAACATTATACTCAATATTGTCCTATATTTATAATCCCGGCCAGAACATCATTACCGTTGAAGACCCGATAGAATACCAGTTAAAAGGAATAAATCAGGTGAGCATAAATCCGGCGATAGAATTAACTTTTGCCGCCTGCCTTCGTTCTATCTTAAGGCAAGACCCGGACATCATCATGGTTGGAGAAATAAGAGACGCGGAGACTGCTGATATCGGAATAAAAGCCGCTCTTACCGGGCATCTTGTATTATCTACTTTACACACAACAACCAGCGCCGGCTCGGTGACAAGGTTGATTAATATGGGGATAGAACCATTTTTGCTTTCTTCCACCTTAATCGGAGTAGTCACTCAGCGGCTTGTGCGGACATTATGCAATAAGTGTAAAGAAAAATTTGATATGCCCGAAAATATAAAAGAAAAATATTCAATAGATAAAAACGCTGTCCTTTATAAGGTCAAAGGGTGTAATTTGTGCCAACACACAGGATATAAAGGAAGAACCGTTATTTGCGAGTATCTGCCTGTCTCTTCAAAGATAAGGGCGTTAATAAGCACGTCTTCCTCAGAGCATGCAATAAAACGTGAAGCGCGCCTTTTGGGTATGCATACACTCAGGGAAGATGGCCTGATAAAATTAAACAATGGGATAACTACTCTTGAAGAGGTGCTTAAAGTTACAGGGCCGGATGAGCCGTTGTGACGAAAGATGAAGGACGAGAGACGATAGACGAAAGAAGATAGAAAATAGAAAGAATAAGATAGAAAAATCAAACTTCTATTTTCGCCCTTCTATCTTCGAGTATCTTTTGCCAGTAAATCAACCGAGCGGAGCGAGCATGAATATAAAAGATAAAATCATAACGTATATAAAAACTAATAAAAATGTGAACGAGCATACGCTTAAAAGCATTGAAGAGGCGGATAGCTATGATAAATTCAGGCAACTTATCACTGAAGGCAGTTTATTAAGTGAAGATGAATTACTGCTGATTTTTTCCAAGGAATTCAAAATACCATTTTTAGATTTAAAAAAATATAAGATACCATACAAGAACAGAGAATTGCTTCCTCAGGACATAGCGTTTAAATATAAAGTTTTTCCGGTATGCAACATAGGCAACGTATTTACTATAGCAACGGCAAACCCTCTGGACTTTATAACCTACGATGACATAAGGATAATTTCCAAAGCAGAGAAGGTTGATTTAATTCTTTCCCGGGAAGACGATATTATGAAAGCCATAGGGATTTTATATAAAACCGAAGAAACTTCGACAACGCTTGATGAGGATTCTTATTTTGAAGTTGGCGAGGCTGTTGAGATAAAGGATTCTCTTGAAACCCTGATTGATGAGAGTGCCCGCCCGCCGATAGTCAGAGCCGTGGATTTATTTATTTATAACGCTTTAAAGAAAAGAGCGTCAGATATACACATTGAACCTTACCAGGACAGGCTGGTGATAAAATACAGAATAGACGGAGTTTTGCATGAGGAATTCAACTTTCCGAAAAAAAATCAACAAGCAGTGCTTGCCAGGCTTAAAATTATTTCTTCTCTTGATATAACAGAATCCCGCCTGCCGCAGGACGGCCGCTTTAAGGTAAAATTCGAAAATAGAGAAATAGATTTCAGGGTGTCAAGCCTTCCCGCGCATTTTGGAGAAAAATTTGTTTTGAGAGTTTTGGATAAAGAAAATCTTTCTACCGGCTTAAGAAGCCTTGGTTTTTCAGAAGAGCCTTTAAAGCTATTTGAAGAGGCGATTAAGGCGCCTTTTGGGATAATTGTTGTTACCGGACCGACCGGAAGCGGTAAGTCCACGACTCTTTATTCAATAATCAATCAAATAAATACCCCGGAAAAAAATATCATAACTATTGAAGACCCGATTGAATACCAACTGGAAGGAATAACCCAAATTCATGTTAATGCTGAAATTGGTTTAAGTTTTGCTAACGGTCTTCGTTCGGTGCTTCGGCAATCACCGGATATAATCATGGTTGGAGAAATAAGAGACTCTGAAACTGCAGATATTGCAATTAAAGCTTCTTTGACCGGAGAGATGATCCTTTCAACTTTGCATACGAACACGGCTGTGGGGGCTATCACAAGGCTTATTGATATGGGCATAGAACCGTTTCTTCTGGCTTCTTCTCTGGTTGCCACTACCGCGCAAAGATTAATCAGAAAGTTATGCCCAAAATGCAAAGAAAAGGACGAAATTGAAAAGAGCGTTCTTGATAAATTAAATATAGTGGGTAAAGGGCAATTTTTTAAACCAAAAGGCTGCCCTTATTGTAGCAACACCGGTTATCGCGGAAGAATTGCTATCTTGGAAGTTTTGCTTTTAGATGATAAAATAAAAGAAATGATTATAGAAAGGCGTTCGGAAGATGAGATAACAGAATACGCTTCAAAAAATAAAGGGTATAAGCCGCTAAGAGAAAACGGTTTTTATCATTGCATCGAAGGAGCTACTTCTATTGAAGAAGTTATCAGGGTAACTTCAGAGTAGAATCAGGGTACAGGGAACAGGGAACAGAGGAGAAGAGAGAGTGCTAACATTTTCGTATACGGTAAAAAATAAGGAAGGCAAAAGCGTAAAAGGAACAGTAGATGCTGAGTCCAAAGAAAAGCTTGTTGAATATTTTCAAAAAGAAGGTTATATAATTTTTTCGCTTGCCGAAACTAAAAAGAAAACAAAAGTTTCAAGAAGCGGAAGCGTAAACGCGGATGACCTCGTAATCTTTTCACGCCAGTTCACAACCCTTATCGAAAGCAGTATACCGGTAGTTGAATGTTTAGAAATACTTAAAAGCCAGGTAGAAAATAATTTTTTCAAGGATACTTTGGGTATCGTCCTAAAAGATGTGAGAGAGGGGTCGTCTTTATCCAGCGCGTTCGCGAAACATCCAAGAGTGTTCCCGGAAATTTATATCAGCATGGTTGAAGCAGGCGAGGCATCCGGAAGCCTTTCAGCTATTCTTGACAGGGTTTCTGTATATTTTGAAAAATCAAGCGCGCTTAAGAAAAAAATAGTTTCTTCCATGTATTATCCGGTTGTTATTGTTCTCATGGCTATTGCCATAACCGGTTTTCTCATGCTTAAAGTTATACCGACATTTAAAACTATTTTTGACAGTTTAAACGCAAAGCTCCCTCCCCCTACCCAGATGTTAATGTCCATGTCAGCTTTTTTAAGCAATCCAATAAACTTATTAATTATAATTATTATTTTAGGGGTAAGCCTTTTCTTATTTTTTAAATATATTAAAACAGACAAAGGCAAGCGGCAATATCACGGTGTGCTTCTTAAGCTTCCTGTTGTTGGGGATCTTATTAAAAAAATCGCCATCGCAAGGTTTTCAAGGACCTTTTCCACTTTAATTAAAAGCGGAGTGTCTATTGTGAAGTGCCTTGAAATAGTTGGAAAAACTTCCGGAAATAAAATTATCGAAGACGCGGTGTTTAAGTCGAAAAAATTTATTCAAGAGGGCCAGCCTATATCCGTTCCTTTAGAGGAAAGTAAAATTTTTCCGCCCATGGTGGTAAAGATGATTTCTATAGGCGAGCGCAGCGGTAAATTAGAAGAAATGCTTTCAAAAATAGCCCAATTTTATGAAGAACAAACCGACGCTATGGTCTCTGGCCTGGCAAGCTTAATTGAGCCTATAATAATTGTATTTTTAGGCGTTATCGTAGGCGGCATTGTTATCTCTCTATTTTTGCCTATCATACAGATTACGCAGCATATTGGCGGCAAGTAATGTTTATATGATGCCCGGCATGTGTTTATTGTCCCACTCGCTCCCTTAGGTCGCTCGGGGATAATTCGACTACACATTTTTTCAGACAGGAAATTTGAAAAAATGTAAGTCTCATTATGTAAACGTTTTCAAGAGGTTGTTCTAATAGCAAAATAGAATTGACTTATGTTTTAGCATATGTTATATTTTAGATGAGGTAAAAAAGGGGTAGCTGGTAAACCAGCTATTCCTTTGCAGTGGAGTTATAAAGGGCCTTCATTTTTATCTTCTGCTGCAAGAAAATATATACAAAAGGGGGGTGAATTGTTATGAAAAAGGGTTTTACTCTTGTTGAAATCATGATCGTTGTTGCTATCATTGCTTTGCTCGCTGCTGTTGCTATTCCCGGCTTATTACGTTCAAGGTTAACAGCAAATGAATCGAATGCGATTAGCACGTTGAAGTCCATTGCTACCGGCGCGGAAACTTTCAGGGCTGCGCAGTCAAGTCCAGCGTATCCAACTAATTTGACTAATCTTGTTGGCGCGAATCCTCCGTATCTTACAGGATTTCCGAGTACTGCTGCTAATGGCGCAGGTAAAGCAGGGTATAATTACACGGTTGTAGGGACAACAGACACTTTTTATGCGTATGCTAATGCCGGTTCCAGTTCTACAGGAAGCCGTAACTTTTGCATAAACCAGACTGGTAGTATGTTTAGCCAGGCTGAGACGTCAGATTATTCTGGTGATTGCACTGCCGGCACTTTGATGCAATAAAAAAATAGTTTGTTATGAATTAAAAAGCGGTGGAGAAATCCACCGCTTTTTTTATTACGCGGCTATTCTTAAATGAAAGCTGAATTATTTTTCATTTTTTATTCACTTGGTCATATTACAAATTCATTCCCCGCGGCACTAAATCCCCGCCTTTTTAAGGCGGGGATTATATGGTGTGCCGCTTGGGGATTAGCCGTGCTAATACCCCGGCCTTTAGGCCGGGGATTTATGGAAGGCTTTATTTAACTAATATATTGCGCAGACGCTCTTTTCTCTAAAACTTATTGTATCAAACATTGACAATATTTTCTAAACAGGCTATATTTGTATAGAAAATACACATGAAATAATTAACGCAATCATAAACAGAAGAAGATGAGAAAAAGTTTTACTCTTGTTGAAATCATGATCGTTGTTGCTATCATTGCTTTGCTCGCTGCTGTTGCTATCCCTGGCTTGATACGTTCTCGTACAACTGCTAACGAAGCAAACGCAATCAGAGCTGTAAAATCCATTGCTACTTCCTGCGAAGTCTTTAGAGCTTCTCAGTCAGCCCCAACCTATCCAACTAATTTGGATAGTCTTACTAATGCAACTCCTCCATATGTAGCGAGTTTAGGTACGGGTGACCCAGTTGTTAAGGCAGGCTACAATTATACGCTTTCTGGAAGCACGGATACCTTTTTTATAATTGCGAATCCTACTATTTCCGGCAGTACAGGATACAGGTCATTTTGTGTCAATGAAACAGGTGATTTGTATAGCCAAAACTCTCCTATGTCTGCTGGCTGTTCCGGTTCTATATTGCAATAAAACAAATCTTTTTATTTTAGTTTTGTTTTTATTTTAAAAATCCAACTACCAAGCGTTGACAATATTTTTCCATATGCTATATTACAAAAAGAGAACAGATGGCAGAGTGCAGAAAGTAGAAGAAAAGGTATAGCAAAAATTAGAATAAAATATTAAAAAAGCTTTATAATCATTATCAATAAAACTCAAAAGAGGAGAAAGCTAATATGAAAAGAAGAGGTTTTACACTTGTCGAAATTATGATTGTTGTTGCTATTATTGCTTTGCTTGCGGCTATCGCTATACCTAACTTGTTAAGATCGCGTATTTCTGCTGAAGAGTCTGCTGCCGCCGCGGCAATGCGGACAATAGTCAGCGCTGAAGTTCAATATCGTGCAACGCACCCTACTTATGTTTCCTTAGCAGATTTAGCTAACGATACTCCACCGTATATAGATTCAAAACTCGCTTCAGGTCAAAGGCAGGGGTATAATTTTACCATGTCAAGCCCCACTTCCAGTGAATTTTATGTTGTAGCCCAGCCTCAGGGGCAGGGGCATACGTTTTATGTTGACGAGGACGGAACATTGTGCCGTTCAAACGTAACTACCGGCGTAACTGTAAGCGGCCATGAGGGCAATGATTGCCCTTCTGGTTTTTCCGAAGTAGAATAAGCCGCAACATAGAAAAATAATACAGATATTTAAGGATTATTCTTTTAGCCTTCAGCATTTAACCCCCCGGCAATTCCGTAATATCTTAATAATATTAAGCTATTTTCTAATTGTATTTCCTACCTCCTATGATATTATAAGTAATATTTATGCCAAAATTTAGTTGGTTTAACTTGCGATTTACTTTACCTCAGCCGTTAAAAAAAGCCATTCCATTTTTGCTTTTTTTTACGGCTATCGGCATAAATATGTATTTCCGGCTTTTCCCCGCCTATTTCCCTCAATTAGAGCGTCAGGCTAAATTTAATGTAGAAAACAGGGATATTGAAGCAATCACAAAAAAAGTTGAAAGTATTTACCCTGATTTTAATCAATTAATAAAAAAGAAAATAATTTTAAAAACATTCGAAGAAGATAAAAAAAACACCGCTGGCTTTAAAAAAGAAATTCAGGAAGAATATAAAAAGCTAAAAGATCCATATCAAAACGAATCCGGCCAAACCTATATTTTGGAAGTCGATGGTTACCAATGGATGCGCTACGTGGAAAATATACTTAAAAACGGCCATCCTGGTACCAGCCTTAAAGGCGGATACCCTTATGATGATTATATGCTTGCACCGTCAGGAGAGACGGTTATGCCTAACCAATTCTTCTTTTATTTGTCAGCTTTTCTCTATCGCGTAGCAACCTTCTTTTTAAAAAATATTCCTTTGATGTCTTTTCTTTTCTTTCTCCCGCTTTTTTACGCATTTATTTTCCTGGCCGCTCTATATTTGATAGTAAGAACTTTTTTTTCCGACTTGGCAGCTTTTTTTAGTGTTATTTTCGTAGGATTAAATCGGGTAGTTTTGTTCCGTTCTTGTGCCGGATGGTTTGATTATGATAGCCTGACTTTTGCGTTAGCGTTAATTGTTGTCTGGTCACTAAGTTTATCATTTAGAAGTAAATATACGTTAAAAAGGCGCCTATTTTACTCATTTTTTTCTGCTTTCATAATGGCTGTTTATTTTGGAATCTGGATAGGCTATTGGTGGATTTTTGGCATATGCGCGGCATATTATTTTTATACAATTGCCAATACTTATTCTTTAAATAAAGGAGCGCACAAAGAAGCAATAATACATATATATTTAGCAGTAGTATTTTTTGTAAGTAGTTTGGTGTTATGCAGCTTTATGTCAAAGAGCGGCCCACTTAATGATATTTATTTTATACTAGAAAAAATTTCAACCCTGGGGACTTCTCAACAAACGTCTGTCTGGCCATATACTTTTTATACAGTAGGAGAATTAAGCAAGGCAAGCCCTGAACAAATTGTGCGTAATTTAGGTGGGTCAATTATTTTTGTGTTTGTCACCGTAGGAGCTCTATGGGTTTACATAAAAGAAAGAAGAACCGAAAAAAAAGATTTTGTCGGGCTGATGATTTTCTGGCTATTCGTGATGTGTTTTGCCGCTTCAAAAGGTTATAGGTTTGTAGTTTTTCTGGTGATACCTTTGGGTATATTCTTTGGCGCGTTCATAGAGGATATTTTTAAACATATCCGGCATAAACTTAACAAAAAACCAATAATCTTTTTTATCTCTTTAAGTGTATTTTTTGTCTTCATTTTATGGACAGGCAAAACCATGTTGAATTCTGCCCGGGCTGAAGCAGTTTCTATCTATCCTATTGTTAATGATAGTTGGTACAAAGCATTGGTTTATATTGATAAAAATACCCCTAAAAACAGTATTGTTAATACTTGGTGGGATTATGGCAATTTTCTTAAGACCGTCTCCGGCCGCAGGGTTGTTTTTGACCCGCAATCGCAGCATACCAATTCAGCTTATTGGATGTCGCAGGTTATTTTGGCGCAAGATGAGGCCAAAGCTCTGAACATTCTGCGTATGCTTGATAACTCATCCAATACTCTTTTTGACGAAATGCAGAAGGAGATAAAAGACAATTTTGAATGTATTTCTCTGCTTAACAAAATATTGGCCAGCAATGAAACAGAAGCAAAAACAATATTGGATAAACAGAGTATTTCCAAAACGCTCAAAAATAAAATAATAGAAACAGTATTTTCTAAAAAACCAGCTCCGGCTTATTTTTTTGTGGACAAAAGCATGATTTATAAAATGTCTAATATTTCATTTTTGGGCAATTGGGATTTTTCCAGATTATATATGATGCGGAATAGAAATCTTCCTAAGGAGCAAATTATAGAAAATCTGGAAAAAATGTTTTCTCTATCAAAAGATCAGGCAACTAATGTTTATACTGAAGTCATTCTTTCTACGACAGAAGATGAATCAAACGAAGCGCTTTCAAGGCGTTACAGCTTTCCATTCTTTATCGATAAGGCGAAAGAAGAAGGCAATTTCATATATTTCAATAACGGAGTTATCCTGAATACTTTTGATCGCACGGCAAGAATATTATCTATGGATGGAGGGTATCTGAAATTTAAAAATGTATTTATTTTTGACAATAATAAACTTAATTTTTATGAGTGTAAAGATACTGATTACAATTCCAGCATATTTTTTTTGAAAAGTAAAAATGGGTGGCAGGCTATAGGTTTATCAAAAGAATTAGCACATAGTTTATTTGTAAAACTTTATTTTTTAAATGGAGAGGGGTCAAAATATTTTGAACCTTTCTATTCCGACAGTAATGGGGAAATATACATATATAAGATTAATTGGTAAAAAGTAAATTAGCGAGACAGAAAAAATACAAATAAGGAAGGTAGATATATGAATATTGTAGTGCTTATACCTTGTTTTAACGAAGCGCTGACGATTACAAGTGTAATAAATGATTTTAAAAAGGAATTGCCCAATTCGCGGATAATTGTTTTTGATAACAGCTCAACTGATGCGACAAAGGCTCTGGCTTTAAGTTCCGGAGCGGAGGTCGTCCCAGTAATAAGAAAAGGCAAGGCAAACGTAGTGCGTGAAATGTTTAAAAGAGTAAAAGCGGATATTTATGTTCTTGTTGATGGTGATGGAACGTATAGCGCTAAAGACGTTCATGAACTTATTAAGCCTATACAAAGCGGCGAAATTGATATGGTAGTGGGGCGCCGTACACCTGTAACAGACGCGGCAATGAAAACAGTAAATAAAATAGGAAACATATTGTTTTCAAGATTTTTGAATTTTTGTTTTCATGCGCAATTGCAGGATGTTCTTTCCGGATACCGAGCGTTTAACCGTGAGTTTGTAAGAAGAGTGCCGATAATTACCTATGAGTTTGAAATCGAAATCGAGATGACCCTTCAGGCTTTTAGCAAGGGTTTAGGAATTGTTGAGGTTCCTGTTTCGTATAAAGAAAGGCCGTCGAACAGTTACAGTAAATTAAAACCATTCCGGGATGGTTATTTATTATTATTAACCATAGTTATATTGTTTCGTGATTTAAAGCCGCTTAGGTTTTTTGGTATTGGCGCGATAGCGGTATGGATTGTAGCCGCACTTTATGGTAGCTGGGTGTATTATTTGCCGCGCGCGGCTAATTTATTTGACACAATTTTTTTAACTTCTTTAGCTATACTCGGATGGCTCTTTCTGCTTATAGGCTTTTCTGTTCACACCATTAACAGAAGATTTGACGATTTAACAGCTATCTTAGATAGAAATTTACTCCACAAAGAAACTGATTGATGCTTGTTTTATTTCTATATCTTTCTGCGGTTGGCATATTATGGTGGTGCGCCCAAGGGTATTTTCTGTATCTTTTTTGGAGAAAGACGAACTTACCAAAAAAAAATCCAGTAGAGCCTTGCAGCAACAATGGCATTTCCAGCATTTCAAGTTTTTCCATTATCGTACCTACCTATAACGAGAAACACTTAATAAATCAGAAAATTGCTAATCTTAAAACTTTAAATTACCCTGATTACCATGTTTATTTTTCCGATGCCTCAAACGATGGAACAGATGAAATTATATCTTCTGCGATTTTAGGGCATTCAAATTATAACCTTATACGTGTTGCTGTTCCGGGAAGAAGCAGTCAAATAAATAAAGCGCTTTCTTTGATAAAAAACGGCATAGTTGTTATTACTGATGTCGACGCATTTTTTGAGCAGGATCTTTTGCAAAAATTGGCAGATATTTTTTTAGATAAAACTATTGGCGTAGTGGGCGGTTATGTGAGCCCGGATACAAAATATAAAACAGATATATCTTTCTGGAAAGTGCAAAATACTACGCGCTTGGTGGAAGGCCTTTGCGGGCATTCCCCGGTTGTTTCAGGCGCCGGTTATGCTTTTAGAAGAGAAATTATAAATGAAATTCCCCAAGATACCTGGGCAGATGATATTTATGTGCCATTTACGGCTAACTTAAATGGTTTTTGTTCGATATATTCTTCCGAAATTTCTATAAGGGAAGTGCGAGCTCCGGAAAAATTTAGTGATTTTTTTAAAATAAAGGTCCGTAAAACTCATGACAATATAAAAGAACTGTTAAGGTCTTTTCCGAAAATATTTGCCATGCGCTTTGAGTGGTTTGTTATTTATATCACACGATTTTTACAGATTATTGTTTCACCGTTTTTGATTTTAATGCTTTTAACCCTTGTCTTTTTTCAAAACCCGGCAGTAATTATTTCCAGTATATTACTGGTTTTTATAACCGGCATTGTTCAAAAGATTTTATCCGGCAAATTAGTTAAAGAAAAAATCAGCGCGTGGGAAACAGTAAAAATCTTTATGATCACAGAATTCGTACTTTTGTACGCGGTATTGTTCTATTTTTTTCGAAAGAATAGAATACCCTATACGAAAATGGGAACCATAGCCAAACAATGAAAATATTACTGATTAATGAACCATTTGTGCCTGATTTTTGTAGAACCCAGCGTTGGGCCGCACGTACGCGTGGTAGAGTTTTACGTGCTCCTGATTGGCTGGCTTACGCGACAGCAGTTTTGGAAAAAGAAAAATTTGACGTAAAGCTTTATGATTTTCCAGCTTTAGGTTGGGGCAAAGAGAAATTCAAAGATATTATTAAAAAAGAGAATCCAGATTTTGTGGTTCTTGATTCGACCACGCCATCTATATATTCTGATATTGAATGCGCGAGGATTGTAAAAGATGTATCACGCGCCAAAGTATTAATGGTTGGCCCGCACATCTCAGCTTTGCCTGAAGATACTTTAAAGTTAGCTGCTGGCAGCGTTGATGTGGCGTGCATCGGCGAATATGATTATACGGTGCGTGACACAATCTTAAATTATAATAAACTAAATACTGTTTTAGGGATAGCTTATTACGCGGATGCCGAGATAAAAAAGACATCACCCCGGCCTTTGATTGAAAATTTAGACCAATTACCGTTTCCTGCCTGGCATCAATTAGATTTAATGAAGTATTTTGACGGTGGAAAACTTTATCCCTATATCGATGTTATTTCCGGACGGGGATGCCCAAACGCCTGCGTGTTTTGTCTTTGGCCGCAAACTATGCATGGGATGCGCTATCGTTTTAGAACCCCTAAAAACGTGGTTGATGAGCTTGAGTATGATATAAAACTTTGCCCGCAGATAAAGGGTGGTGAATTTTTCTTTGAAGATGATACTTTTACGGTAGACAAAGAGCGGGCAATTTTAATTTGTGAAGAGATTTTGCGGCGCAACTTAAAAATAACTTTTTCCGTTAATGCCAGAGTCGACAGCC
>JBAYMZ010000005.1:0-17476 GCA_041663385.1 Candidatus Omnitrophota bacterium | reverse complement strand
GGTGCTTTTTCTGTAAACAGGAATTATTTTTAAAGCTAAAAAATATTTCCGGAAAATTAGGGTTAAAATGTATTCTTGATGGCACAAACAAGGATGATACAAAAGATGTCCGTCCGGGCCAAAGGGCTAATGCGCAGTTTAATGTAATCAGCCCTCTACGCGATGCCGGATTAAATAAAAAAGAAATAAGGGCTCTTTGTAAAAAACTTGGCATAGATTATCTAAAACCTCAAGGGGCCTGCCTTGCCTCACGCATACCTTTTGGTGAGAAGATTACAAAGAAAAACATAATAAGGGTAAGAAAAGCAGAGGAGTTATTGAAAAGCTTTTTTGGGGATGGCGTGCTTTTGCGTGCCAGAGACCACAAGGCAATATTACGCATAGAAATAGGAAATAAAGATTGGACTAAGTTAAAAAAATCTGATATAAATAGCCTTATTCGCAAATTGAAAAATATAGGCTATAAATATATCACTTTAGATCTCGAAGGGTATATCCCGGCAGGCCTTCGTGCGTAGCTTAGCTCAATGTTAATGGTTAAGCTGACGACACTCGTAGCGGTTATGTCTTTTGGTAAGGGCTTAAAAAGCGTAAAACGTAACCGTATAATGATACGGGCTTTGTAACTGTAACCGAAAAAGGTTATTTATTGTGAAATTGTAAAAGGGATACGGTTGATAAGGAGGGATGGTAAAAATGCGTAATTTTATTGTGGCGATTTTCATGTTTATTATTGCTCTGGGCGGTTGCGATAACGCGCCGAAGGAAGTCGTAATCGATAGTTTTGAAGGGCCGCTTACTAAAGAAACAGTTGATTACGGGGCCGCGGAAGGCTCTTCTGTAAAAGTGGCGGCGGACACCAATATTAAAATATGCGATGCGCAATCGCTCAAAATAGAGTATGATCTAAAACCGTCAGGCTATATGTGGGTAGCCCGCGGATACAATCTTGATGTCAAAGGCGCCGCAGCCTGGAGCGTTAAGCCGCAGGATGTAAAGTGGAGAAGCTACCATGCGGTAAGTATGCAAATATATGGATCAAATTCCGGCGGAGTTATCGCTTTTGATTTAAAAGATTCCGGCGGTGAAATATGGCGTTTTATCATTGATGATGATTTTACTGGTTGGAAGGAAGTGATATGCCCCCTTAAGGAATTTTTTCCGCGTAAAGACTGGCAGCCTGATACAGCAGATAAAAATGAAATCATGAATTTTCCGATAATGAGTTTTCAGTTTGAGCCGCGCCTTCCGGGAAAAGGCACGTATTATTTCGATTGTATAAAAGTAATAAAAAAGAAATAAAAATTATATCTACGCGGAGCTCTGCCTTTTATGCAAAATCTAAAAGGTTGTTAAATTTTACAAGGAGGTAGTGATTATGAAGAAAATAGCCATTGCTGTGTTTGCGGTATTATTGGTTTTGGTCGGCGCGTTTTTTTATTATCAGGCAAAAACGGCGAAATTAGCCATAGAGGACGTGCTCCCTGCGGACGCGGCAGTTTACGCGCGTGTTTCTAACCTTGAAAAAAATTTGAATGAATTAAAACAAACTAAACTTTGGCGTAATATTAAAAATATAGACATAGAAAAGGTAATGAAGAAAAGCGGTGCGAGCAGTGATGATATTAAGCAATACCGAGAGTTTACTGAAAATATGTCTTCTTTTGTTTCAGGGATTTTGTTGAATAAATTCTTTGGCCAGGAAGTAGCTGTCGCCGTATATCCTGTGAAATTAAACCCCGACAATTTTTCTAAGGCTTTCCTGGAAGCGGCTTCTGGTATCGTCGTGGTAACTCGTATTAGCTCCGATGCCCAATTTATTGAATTAGTCACAAAGGTGTACCAAAAACTTGATAAAAAAATAGTGGTTACGTCTGAAAAATATGAAGGTAAAGAAATTACTATTATAAAGGTAAATGATAATGTAAATATCGCCTATACGAAAATAAAAGATTTATTGGTAATCAGTTTAGATAAGAAAACGATTTTTGCAAGCCTTGACACTTATGCCAAGCGTAAACCATCTCTTGGCCAGGATGGGAGTTATCTTTCTACTACCGCGCAACTTCCCAAGCAGCCAGAGAGCATTACTTACGCGAATTTTAAAATGCTTATCTCTGGTATGCAACAGTTGAATGAGTTAGCCTCTGCTAATAGTAAAGAACCTAATCGTTACGAGATTCAAGGGTTAGAAAAATTTACGGGGTTTGAAGGCATAGGGATTGCTTCTGTAGGTGGAAAAATAGCAAAAAATAAAATGGTTGTAACTTTCAATAAAAACTTGATGGACCCAACATTGGCAAAGACGTATTCTTTGAAGCCGGTGGTAAATAGTTCCATACATTTTATTCCAAAAAATATTATTGGTTATCAATGGACATGTTTTGACCCTGAACTTTATTGGGAGTCTTTTAAAAATGACGCCCCGCAAACTAAAAGTTACGCGAAGGGGGATATGCCGCCGGTTTCTTCAAGTGAAGTAATTAAAGGGATAGAATCCGCGTTGGGTGTGAGCATAGAAAAAGATATTGTTCCTGTTTTGGGTAATGAGTCCGGTGCCCTGCTTTCGGATATTAATTTAAACGGCCCTGTTCCTATTCCTGAATTGGTTATTTTTGTGAAAGTAAAAGATAAAGAAGCTGTTAAAAATATTTTCAGTAAAGCATTGCAAAAAAATAATATTCCCGTAGAAGAAGAGGAGTATCAAGGTAAAAAAATCAAATATATTCCCTCGCCGCTTGGAGTGAGCCTGCAGCCGGCATATTGTTTGGTTGATGATTATTTGCTTATTTCTACAAGTAACAACCTTATTAAGGCTTGCCTTGATGCTTATGGGGATAAAGCTAATTCTTTGCTGGCAAACGTGGATTTTGAATCTTTTAAGCTTAACTTTAATGAAAAAAATATTTCAATTTTCTTTCTTGACGCCAATTTATTATTAGAAAGGCTAAAAGGGGTGGGAGATTGGACAGTGGGGTGGGTGTCTTTACTGCATTCACGCCGGGTAGCTTTTATGAAAGAAGCAGAAAAAGAGTTGAATGATTTTAAAGCTGCTATCCAGGACGATGAGGCGCAATTGAAGGTGCTTAAGGCAAAACAGGAATCTATGAAGGCAGAGGCAAATACTCCAAAAGGACAATCTTCAAGCGATATTGCCAAAAATACGGAATTGGTTGAATTGGAAAATCAGATTAAAGCTAAAGAAGAAAATTTGATTCTTGATAAAGATGAATTAGAAGAAAAAGAAATACGTTTTGACGGTATGGTTAAAAAAAATGTTCAACAGGATATAGATCCCGGCTTGGTTAAGTTTTATCTGGACGAAGTAGTTTATCCTATTATGGACGGCCTTAAAATAATTAAGGCTACTGCTTCGGTTACTAATCTTAAAGAAAATACTGTTGAGACTGTTTCTTATTATAATGTTCAGGGTAATTAATTTTATCAAGATAAAAAGTTGTTTGTGGGGCGCCGCTTATTCTCTGCGGCACCAAATCCCCGCCTTTTGAAGGCGGGGATTTATGGAAGGCTTTATCATGAAGATTAATAATCGTTTTAAACGCTGGTTTAAATTAAGATTTTTTATAACTTACCCGATTGGTTTATTTGTTTTATTTTTTTGTAGCCCCACTTGCGAATCTTTTGCTGCCGGCATATGGTTTATAGCTTTCGGGTTGGGCATAAGGTTGTGGTCTAACGGTTACGCGATTAAAACAGTAGCGCTTACCACTTCCGGCCCTTATTCGATAGTCCGTAATCCTTTATATCTTGGCACAATACTCATCACGATAGGCTTTATGATTATGCTAAATACTTCTTATGCCGGTTTGGTTTTTGTGCTGATTATGCTGGCAGTTTATTACCGGACAATTAGAAGCGAAGAGCGGGCTTTGACAATGAGATTCGGGCAGCCTTATCTTGATTATAAGAGTAAAGTGCCGAGGATAATACCGACTATTTTTAGATACAAAGCCGGAGAGAAATGGCCTTTTAGTTTTAAACGCATAATTGAAAATAAAGAATATAAACTTTTTGTCTGGATAATTAATATTGCCATAATATTCAGGCTCAAGGGTTATTTTTTGATTGATCACGAAAGCATGGACACTAAAAAAATGCTTCTTATCGGCTTATTTGTCTTTTTAGCCGCGATTGATATTGGTGGAGAAGTCTATAAGTGGCAAAAGAAACGCAGGGTACAGGGTTCAGGGAACAGGGTTCAGTAATAAAACTGTGCCCTGATCTCTGCACCCTGAACCCTGGAGCAATATGATATATGATGCTGCTATAATTGGTGCTGGCCCTGCGGGGCTTTCTACGGCAATAATTGCCGCGCAAAACAATAAAAAAGTAATTCTGCTTGAAAAACAAAAGACAATCGGTAGAAAGATTGCTGTAACCGGCGCTGGAAGATGTAACCTGCTTAATGACGCCCTTAGTGAAGCTTTTTATAATAAAAGCGCTCAATTTCTTGTAAAATCTATTTTTTCAAAATTCGGCAAAGACGATATACTAAAATTCTTTAAAGATCTCGGCCTTAATTTATATTCTGACGCGGGAAGAATTTTTCCTCTCACAAATCAGGCTTCAACTGTCACTAAAATATTTGGGATGTGGTTGGACAAACTCGTGGTTCCTGTTGAGTTTGATTTTGAAGTCTCCAGCCTCTCCAAAGAGGGGGACAGTTTTTTTATAAAAGCTAAAAATTCGAAAAGCATGCAAGCTAAAAAAGTAATCCTGGCAAGCGGAGGTAAAACTTACCCGGCTTTGAGTTCTATTGATAGTTTATATAAAGAGGCAGTTAAGTTTGGCCATAGCGCGGTTATGCCGGTCCCTGCTTGTGTGCCTTTAGTTGCTAAAGATCCATTTTGCCATTTTCTACAGGGACAAAAAATATTTGCCGCAGCAATTTGTATAATTGATAATCAGGTTATTTCAAGAGATGAGGGTGAGCTTCTTTTTACGAAATACGGATTGTCAGGAACGCTTATTTTAGACATAAGTGAACCAATTTCAATCGCGATAAACCGGCAAAATAAAAAAGAAGTGTATGTCGAGGTGGATTTAATTCCTTTTTTAAGTATAGAGGAATTAGAGTGTGAACTGGAAAAGCGGTTTAAAAACGGTTTTAAACCGCAGGATTTATTGTCCGGCATTTTGCCTAATAAATTTTCTAAAGTATTAGCGGAGTTACTTGATAAGAAAAATACTAAAAGAATTAGTACAGAGTTAAAAGCAAAACGTTTTAAAATAATTGGAACCAGAGGATGGAATGAGGCGGAGTTTACTTGCGGCGGAATAAATGTTAATGAGGTAGATAAGGAAACCCTGGAGTCTAAGCTAAAGAAAAATTTATATTTTGCCGGTGAGATTTTGGACGTAACCGGTAAAAGGGGCGGGTATAACCTTGCCTGGGCCTGGGCGTCAGGGGCGGTATGTGGAAAAAATGTGTGATGTTTAAAGTGTAATGTGTAAAGTGAGTGTAATGACTCTATGTGTAAAGGCATTACACAAATTAACATTACACTCGCATTACACATTACACGTTACACTTTACACAATTAAATATGTCACCTAAAATTATTCTTGCTTCAAAATCAAAAGCGCGAAGGAAATTGCTTAAACAGTTAGGCATTAATTTTATAACCGCGTCATCTATCATAAAAGAGAATCATAAATTGCGGGGAAGCTGTGAAAAATTCGTCATAAGCAATGCCTTGGCAAAAGCAAAAGATGTGGCTGCGAGGTTTAAATCAGGAATCGTGGTAGCTGCCGATACAGTTGTGCTTGCAAATGGTAGAATAATCGGTAAGCCACATAACATGAAAGATGCGGCCCGCACGCTTAAACTGCTTTCAAAAAAACCACAATGGGTTTACACTGGTATTGTTGTAATTGATATCGATAACAAAAAAACATTATTTGATTATGAAAAAACTAAAGTTTACATGAATCCTTTGAGCGACAGGATGATAAAGAGATATTTCGCAAAGGTTTCCCCCTTAGATTATGCCGGGAGTTTCGATATTCAGGGCTTTGGAAGCATATTCATTGACCGGATTGAGGGCTGTTTTTATAATGTGGTTGGGTTACCTGTTGCAAAGCTTGCAAAGTTATTAAGTAGAGTAGAGGTAAATATTTTTTAGCAAACAAATGTAAATATTTTTGGTACGGATTCAAACGGATGGCTACGGATGTCACGGATAAAACCTAAGGGTTATCCGTATGAATCCGTAACAATCCGTGACATCCGTGCCAAAAAAATTTAAATTAATCAAGAATAAAAATGAAACATTTTCACAGGCCAAAATTAACAGCGTCGGTTGCTGATGAGATTTTTGAGTACAGGTCTTTAGAGAAAAAGAAACTAAAAATCGCCATTGTTATCACCGGCATTACCATGATTATAGAAATAGCCGGAGGTATTCTTACTAACAGCTTAGCTCTTCTTAGCGATGCCGGCCATATGTTTACGCATTTTTTTGCGCTTTTTATAAGCGCTGCCGCGATTGTTTGCGCGGATAGGCCGGTGTGCCACCACAGGACTTTCGGATTTTACCGCGTTGAAATATTAGCCGCTCTTTTTAACAGCCTTTTTATTTTTGGGATTACGATATGGATTTTTAGTGAGGCCATAGGAAGAATAATTCATCCTAAACAGATAATCGGTTTAGAGATGTTTATTATTGCTACGATTGGTTTGGCGGTTAACCTTGTAACTGCGTGGATTTTGCATGGCGTAAGTAAAGAAAGCTTGAATATTAAAAGTGCATTTTTGCATATGCTTTCGGATACTTTTTCTTCGGTGGCGGTAATTATCGGCGCAATAATAATTTACTTTACCGGTTTCAATATTATTGATCCGATTTTAAGTATTGTTATCGCGCTTATTATTTTGCTTTGGGCATGGAGTTTGTTTAAAGATTCCGTAAACATACTTCTTGAATTTGCGCCTAAGGGTTTGGACACTGATAAAGTACGGTATTTTTTAATGCAGAACATCAAAGAAATAGAGGAAATAACAGATATACATATTTGGGAAATAACGACAAAGATGTATTCAATGACTGCGCATGTTAAGATAAAGGGTGACAAACAATGTGTAGACATAAAAGGGCTGCTTAGCCGTATCAAACAATTAGTTAACGATAAATTCGATATTGAACACACTACGATAGAGTTAGATTGATTTGGACAAATTGTAGAGAATGTATTAGAATGAGAGTCGACAATAGAAGATGGAAGGGTGAAGATAGATAATATCATGAAAGTAGCATCTATTTTCCATTTTCTATCTTCTATTTTCAAGATTAAGCATCGTGTTAGATTAAACGCTAAGGAGCGAGAATGTGGGACTATACCGATAAAGTAAAAGAATTATTTAAAAACCCCCGCAATGTCGGTGAGATTGAGAATCCTGACGCTGTGGGAGAGGTGGGTAGTATTATCTGCGGTGATGCTCTCCGGCTTACTCTGCGTATAGACAAGAAAACAGAAAAAATAACTGAGGCTAAATTTAAAACTTTTGGTTGTGCAAGCGCCATTGCTTCTTCTTCGGCTTTGACGGAAATGATTAAAGGCATGACTGTTGAACAGGCCGCTAAAATTACAAACCAGGATATTGCTGATTACCTTGGGGGGCTTCCTGAGGAAAAAATGCATTGCTCGGTTATGGGCATGGAAGCGCTTGAGGTGGCAATTGCTAATTACAGGGGCGCGCCGGCAAAGAAAACAATGGTTGGGCAAGAGAGAATTGTTTGTAAATGTTTTAGCGTAACTGATCAAAAAATAATTCGCGCTATAAAAGAAAATAATTTAAAAACCGTTGAAGAGGTTACTCACTATACTAAAGCCGGTGGCGGTTGCGGAAAATGCAAGCCGGAGATACAGAAATTACTTAATGAGTTTTGGGACAAAGAAGAAACAAAAATTATTCAGCATCAAGAAGCCCCGCAAAAGAAAAAAGTTACTAATTTAGAAAGGATATCTCTTATAAAAGAAACAATGGAAAGAGAAATTAGGCCGCAGCTTAAAGCTGACGGTGGAGATGTTGAGCTTATTGATGTGGATAGAAATAAAGTTTATGTAAAATTTTTAGGTGTTTGTTTGGGGTGCCCTGCCGCGGGCGTAACCTTAAAAGAATTAGTCGAGGCAAAATTGAAAGAATTCATCGACGCGGAAATTATAGTCGAGGAAGTCAAATGACCAAGGTAATTTATCTAGATAATAACGCCACAACTGCTGTTGCTTTGGAAGTTTTTGAGGCGATGAAGCCGTTTTTAACTGAAGAGTATGGAAATCCTTCCAGCATGCATACCTTTGGGGGAAAAATACGAAAAAATATAGACGCCTCACGCCAGGCAGTATGCGATTTGCTCGGTGCAAACGACCCTTCAGAAATTATTTTTACAAGCTGCGGCACAGAAAGCGATAACACCGCTATAATCGGCACTCTTCGTTCTTATCCGGAAAAAAAACACATAATAACTACTAAGGTGGAGCATCCTGCGGTACTTAGCCTTGCGAGGTATTTAGAAACCCAAGGGTATCGCTTAACTTATCTTGATGTCGATGAAGGCGGTATGCTTGATCTAAACGAGTTAAAAAGCGCAATCGACAATGATACGGTACTTATTTCTATTATGCATGCCAACAATGAAACCGGCGTAATCTTTCCGATTGAAGAGATTGCGGAAATAGCCAGGATGCGTAATATCGCGTTTCATACCGACGCAGTGCAATCCGTGGGGAAAATTCCATTTAAGCTAAACCAAATTCCTATTGATATCTTGTCGCTTTCCGGGCACAAACTTCACGCGCCCAAAGGAATCGGCGCTTTATACGTTCGTAAAGGGACAAAGTTTTCCCCGTTTTTAATCGGCGGCCATCAAGAATTGAACCGGCGCGGCGGCACAGAAAACGTTGCTTCGATAGTCGGGCTTGGTGTGGCTTGTGAGCTTGCTAAAAGAAATCTTGAAGATGAAAATACACGCGTAAGGAAGCTTCGCGATAAATTGGAAAACGCAATCGTTGAAAAAATATCTAATGTCCGGGTAAATGGAAATAAAAATTCACGCCTACCAAACACAAGCAATATTGGTTTTGAATTCATAGAAGGCGAGTCTATTTTGCTTAAGCTCGACGAAAAGGGGATAGCGGCATCTTCAGGTTCAGCCTGCACTTCCGGTTCACTTATGCCATCCCACGTTTTACGGGCGATGGGTATACCTTTTACTTTTATACAAGGTTCGATTCGTTTCAGTTTGAGCTGCTATAATAAGGAAGAGGAGATAGACCAGGTTATCGAGTGGTTACCCGCGATAATTAAAAACCTTCGCGATATTTCGCCTTTTACTAATAAGAAAAGCTAATGCTAGTCTTGATTTTTACCCCCGGATAATTATCGAAAAAAAATTTCAAAATAACCTTGACATTCATTATTGTATATTGTATACTCTACTAAGTTTATAGAGATAGTATAAATAGGAGGAGATATGAATCCAGCCCTTCCAAAACAAAGTATACATATCTGTAAAAACGTGGAAAGGCTGGCAAAAAGTTTATTAAAAAACTGTTTTAAAAAAGGAAGGGCTGGATGAAGATTACTTATAAAGGAGATTACGCGCTAAAGACATTGTTAGATCTGGCGCTAAATTACGGCAATGGCGTTGTTACGATCAATGAATTATCCAAGAGCGCTGATATCCCGATAAAATTCTTAGAACAGATATTGCTGGATTTAAAAAGAGGCGGTTTTGTGGAAAGTAAGCGCGGAAAAATCGGTGGCTATTTTCTCGCCAAACACCCCTCGCAAATAAAAGTAGGGGATGTGGTCAGGTTTATCGACGGCCCGGTTGAGCCGATAGCTTGTGTGGAAAAAAAATATTCCGGTTGTCGGGATATTCATAAATGTGTATTTCGCGGGCTTTGGCAAGACGTTGCCAGTGCGATTTCAAATATAATCGATAATGTTACATTCGAAGATTTAATCAATAGAATTAAAGTAAGGCAAGAAATATTAACTTATTCAATTTAGATAAAAGAAATAATTAATTTAAGTAAGTAAAGTAAGGAGGAAAATAATGAGTACACTTGATTCAAAATTAAAAATTGAAACGCTTGTTTTGCATGGCGGACAAGTTGCAGATCCGACAACAGGTTCAAGGGCTGTGCCAATTTACCAGACAACATCTTATCAATTTAAAGATACGGATCATGCTGCTAATCTTTTTGGGTTGAAGGAGTTCGGAAATATTTATACACGTTTAATGAATCCGACAACTGATGTTTTTGAGAAACGCATAGCACTTATTGAGGGTGGAGTTGGCGCTTTGGCAACTTCAAGCGGACAAGCGGCAATATCGTTGGCTCTGCTTAATATTGCCAAGGTTGGGGACGAGATCATCTCAGCGGATAATCTCTATGGCGGAACCTATACTTTATTTCACTATACTTTTCCGCGCCTGGGGGTAAAAGTTAATTTTGTTCCGTCCAATGATTTAGACGCTTTTCAAAAAGCGATTACACCTAAAACTAAAGCTATTTACGCTGAATCTATCGGTAACCCTAAACTTGATGTTACTGATTTAGAAGGTTTATCCAGGGTTGCCCACAAAAATGGGATACCTTTAGTTTTAGACAACACTGTTTCGCCCTACCTGTTGCGGCCATTTGATTTTGGCGTGGATATTATCGTTTATTCTGCGACAAAATTTATCGGCGGCCATGGCACAAGCCTTGGCGGGGTGATAGTTGATTCGGGAAAATTCGATTGGACGAACGGAAAATTTCCTTTGATTGCCGAACCTGATCCAAGCTATCACGGAATTAATTTTGTCGAAGCACTAAAACCACTTGGCAATATCGCGTATATTACTAAGGCGAGAGTTACTCTTTTAAGAGATTTAGGCCAGACAGTTTCCCCTTTTAATTCTTTTCTGTTTTTGCAAGGCTTAGAAACTTTGCATCTTAGAATGCCAAGGCATTGCGAAAACGCGCTATCAGTGGCTAAATATCTCAAGAAGCACTCGAAAGTTGATTGGGTAAATTATCCTGGATTACCGGATAGCCCGGAGAAAGAACGGGCAAAAAAATATTTAAGTAAAGGCGCGGGCGGGATTATTGGTTTTGGAATTAAGGGTGGCTTAGAATCCGGGAAAAAATTTATCAATTCTTTAGAGCTGATTTCTCATCTGGCTAATATTGGCGACGCAAAAAGCTTGGCCATACATCCGGCAACTACAACGCATCAGCAATTGTCATCAAAAGAACAGCTGGCAACCGGCGTAACCCCGGATTTCATCCGTTTGTCTATAGGCATTGAACATATTGATGATATAATAGCCGATATTGAGCAGGCACTTGGCAAAGTTTAAACAATGATAAAAAGTATTTTAAATCCGAAATCCGAATATCGAAATCCGAAACAAATACGAAATGAGGAAAAATTCAAAATTTCCAAAACAGGAAAAAATGTTTAGAATTTCGGATTTGGAATTTGTTTCGTATTTCGGACTTCGTGCTTCGGATTTAAAGTCACATTTAGGTGTTAGTTTTAAGAGGGGATAAATATGAGTAAAATATATGATGATATTACAAAAACAATCGGTAACACCCCATTGGTTAAATTAAATAGGATAAGCGAAGGAATTAATGCCACCATTCTGGTGAAATTGGAGTCTTTTAATCCACTTTCAAGCGTAAAAGACAGAATTGGCGTGGCTATGATTGAAGATGCTGAAAAAAAATGTTTGCTACGTAAGGGTTCGGTAATTATAGAATCTACAAGCGGTAATACCGGAATAGCTCTTGCCTTTGTCGCCGCGGCAAAAGGATACAGGCTTATCCTTACGATGCCGGAAACCATGAGTGTTGAAAGGCGCAAGCTCTTAAAAATTTTAGGAGCAGAAGTCATATTAACGGAAGGCGCAAAAGGAATGAAAGGTGCAATTGACAAAGCAGAGGAGCTTACAAAAACAATTCCTGACAGCATAATTTTGCAGCAATTTAGTAATCCTGCTAATCCGGAAATACATCGTAAAACTACGGCGCAAGAGATATGGAATGATACTGACGGCAAAATAGATATTCTCGTGGCAGGAGTTGGTACAGGCGGAACAATTACCGGTATTGCCGAAGTAATAAAAAAGAAAAAGAAAGGTTTTAGAGTTATCGCGGTTGAACCGGAAACATCGCCAGTACTATCAGGGGGCAATCCTGGGCCGCATAAAATACAAGGCATAGGCGCAGGCTTTGTGCCGAAAGTGTTGAACCGGAATATTATTGATGAGGTTATTAAGGTTAAAGACGAAGCTGCGGGGGGTATTGCTCGTAAACTTGCGAAACTTGAAGGGATTTTGGTTGGGATTTCAAGCGGTGCGGCCTTGTGGGCGGCTTTAGAAGTTGCCAAGAGAAAAGAGAATAAAGACAAAGTGATTGTGGTAATATTACCGGACACAGGTGAAAGGTATCTTTCGACTTGGTTGTTCCAGGAATAACAGGGTTCAGGGTGCAGAAGAGTGAAGGGAGAGGGGCGAAGATAGAAAAAGAGAGAAAAAATGGATAAACAAAAGATCGGAATAGTTGAGACAAAGTATTTTAATCTTCCGCAAGAGTTGGTGATTGAAAGCGGCGAAAAATTAAGATCGGTTACTATTGCCTACGAAACTTATGGGATATTGAATAAAGAAAAAACTAACGCGGTTCTGATTTTGCACGCGTTATCAGGGGACGCGCACGCCGCGGGTTTTCATCAAGGTGAAGATAAGCCTGGCTGGTGGGGCACAATGATTGGCCCGGGTAAAGCGTTTGATACGAATAAATATTTTGTTATTTGTTCAAATGTTTTAGGCGGATGCAGTGGTTCAACCGGGCCTTCCAGCATAAACCCAAAAACAAATAAACCCTACGCTCTTGATTTTCCTTTAGTGACTATTGGTGATATGGTTAATGCTCAAAGTGCGCTTATCGATAGCCTGGGTATTGATAAGTTATTAAGCGTTGTTGGTGGTTCAATGGGCGGTATGCAGGTATTGTCGTGGCTGGTAAGATATCCGGGAAGAGTGCGCAGTGCCATACCCATAGCAACCGCGTTAAAACATTCTCCGCAGCAAATTGCTTTTGATGAAGTTGGCAGGCAGGCGATTATGGCTGATCCGAATTGGAAGTCAGGCAATTACTATGGTGGCAGCCATCCCGATAGTGGGCTTGCCGTGGCAAGGATGATCGGCCACATTACATATATGAGTGATGCTTCAATGGAGGAGAAATTTGGCCGGCAGAGGAAAAACGATACTGAGCCTTTTAAATTTACCGCTGACTTTGAAGTTGAGGGCTATCTTCGTTACAGAGGGGATAATTTTGTAAAAAGATTTGATGCTAACTCTTACCTCTATATTACTAAGGCGATGGATAATTTTGATGCCTCTAAGGAAAAACCTTTTTCTGAAAGCCTGGAAAGTGGAACTTTCAAGGTTTTGGTGATTGCTTTTAAATCTGACTGGCTATATCCGGCGTATCAATCAAAAGAAATAGTAAAAGCCTGCAAACATGCCGGTGTTGAAACAAGTTATTGCGAAGTGGACTCTACTTATGGGCACGATGCTTTTCTTTTGGAAACAAAAGAAGAAACGCATTTAATATCGCACTTCTTAAAAAGAGTCTCATGAAAAACCACGACTTAGTATAAGTGGGTTAGGTTACGAATGTTACGAAAGTTACGTAGGCCAACAGGCCATCCTGTTGGGCAGGTTACGAAGGTTACAGTAAAACACGAGGTTCTAAGTGTAACCTTCGTAACTTCCCGTAACACCCGTAACCTTCGTAACATACAATAGGAGATGAATAATGAATGAAAGCCCTGAAGCTATACGTTCCGACCATAAAATAATAATGGAATTTATAGAACCGCGTTCATTAGTGCTTGATCTTGGCTGCGGTGACGGGGGTTTGCTTAATTTTTTAGTTAAAGAAAAAAATGTGCGCGGCCAGGGTATAGAGATAGATGAACAAGCAATCTATAAATGTATTGCCAAAGGTTTAAATGTTTTGCATGGGGATATTGACAGTGGGCTTTCCGAATACAGGGATAAAGCCTTTGACTACGTGATACTTAATCAGAGCCTTCAGCAGTTAAGGCATGTGGAACCTGTGCTTTTTGACGCTTTACGTGTGGGCAAAAAAGTAATTATTGGTTTCCCCAATTTCGCTTATTTTCCAGCGCGTTTCCGGCTTATCATAAGAGGAAGAGCTCCGATAACTAAATCGCTTCCCTATACTTGGTATGAAACTCCAAACTTACATTTTTTAAGTATTTATGATTTTATTGATTATTGCCGTGAAAAAAATATTATAATTGAGAGTAGTGTTTATTTGACGGACAATAAGCGTATACGGATATTGCCGAATTTTTTTGCCAATAGCGCGATATTTGTTATTTCTAAATGAATCTGACATGCCCCAAATGCCAGAAGCATTTTTGCATGGTTCCATGTAAGTCATTTGGTAACGAAAATAGAAATCCATAACATCCGTCCTCAAAAATAAAAAATGAGGAAATTTCAAATATAAATAAATTGACACTATTGTTATTTGTGATTTAATTAGAAAACTAAATAGGGGAGGCCGTGAAAACGGCCTGAGAGTTCCCGCGTAACGGGATTACCCTTGGAACCTGTCCTGCTTCGCCCTTCGGTAAGTAAACACCGGTGGGGCTTCGCAGGGGCTGTTTTATAATGTGTAAGCATTGTAAAGCAGATCTGGATAATGCCAGCGTAGGGAGTAGGCGTAAATATTTTTAGCCCCTGTATAGCTGGTACAGGGGCTTTTTTAATGAGCACATCATTTTTTCAAGCGCGAAGCGCGTAGAAAAAATGATAGTGCGAATTAATCCCACCGCATCCATATACCTGAAAAATCTCTTCGATATTTTTCAGGAATGCGTTGGGACTTCGCCCCGGCGAGCGTCAAAAAATTATCTAAGAGAATTTTTTGACATTCCCTGCGAGCCGGGGTAATGGTTAGGAGGTTGATAATGGTGTTGGATGAAATTAAAATTTCCCGGGCGATTATTGAGTCTTATAAAGATAAACTGGTTAAGGCGTTAGATGTTGATGTGGCAATTGTCGGAGCAGGGCCTGCGGGCATGGTTTGCGGTTACTATTTGGCTAAAGCAGGAAAGAAAGTAGTACTTTTTGAAAGAAAACTATCGGTTGGCGGAGGAATGTGGGGCGGCGGAATAATGTTTAATGAAATTGTTGTGCAGGATGAGGCGAAAAGAATTTTAGATGAATTTGGTATTTGCAACCGGCGCTACGATAAAGGATATTACCTCGCTGATTCCATTGAATCAGTTTCAACTATTTGTTCAAAAGCTGTGCAGGCAGGATTAAAAGTATTTAATCTTATGAGTGTTGAGGATGTAATGGTGCGTAATAAAAAAGTAACCGGGCTTGTTTTGAATTGGACAGCGGTTGAGATGGCGAAATTACATGTGGACCCAATTACAATGCGGGCTAAAGTTATTGTTGATGCTACTGGGCATCCGGCTGAAGTTGCGAGGATTATTGAGAAAAAATCCGGCATAAAACTTAGAACAAAAACCGGAAAGACCATGGGTGAACAATCGATGTGGGCAGATGTTGGGGAGAGCACCATAGTAAAAAATTCTAAGGAAATTTGTCCGGGGGTATATGCCTGCGGCATGTGTGCAAACGCTGTATTTGGCGGGCCGCGTATGGGCCCGGTATTTGGCGGGATGCTTTTGGCTGGAGAGAAGGTTGCGAAAGACTTGATTAAGAAACTTTAAAGTTATACTATATGTTAGAGTTGTTTTAGGGGAGGCAAAATTATGAGTAAAACAAAAATTGACGCGTATAGTTTATTAAAAAAAGTCAGAGAGCAAAAACCAGTAGTGCATCATTTGACGAATTGGGTAACTATCTACGATTGCGCAAATATTATAAAAACCTTAGGGGCTTCTCCGGTTATGGCGCATGCTAGAGAAGAGGCCGCTGAAATGGCAAGCATTGCTTCAAGCCTTGTCCTAAACATTGGAACGCTAACCCCGGATTTTATCGAAGCAATGAAAATTGCCGCGATAAGTGCTAATAAAAAAGGAATTCCGGTTATTCTTGATGTATGCGGCGTAGGAGCAACAAAATTACGTGATGAGAAATCTTTTGAATTATTGAATGAGGTAAAGATAGATATTGTTAAGGGGAACGCTTCGGAAATTGCGAGAATTTCTGGAGAAAACATCAGGACCAAAGGTGTAGATTCTGTTGAGGTTAACGCGGATATGCTTAATGTTTCCAGATGGCTCGCAGATAGGTTTAAAGCGGTTATTGTTGTAACCGGCAGCCATGATATTGTAACCGGCAAAGACAAAAGCTACATTGTAAAAAATGGGCATCCGATGATGGCCAATGTTGTGGGGACGGGGTGCATGGCGGCTTCAGTTATCGGAACGTTTGCGGCAGTGGAAAAAAATTTAGCTCACGCTGCAGTTTCCGCGCTTGTATGTTTTGAAATTGCCGCGGAACTTGCCGCCAAAAAATCCAAAGGGCCTGCTTCGTTTAAGGAAAGTATGTTTGATTTTCTTTTTAATCTTGATAAAAAAACAATCAATCGCATGCAAAGAGTATGTGTATAAAAGGTTATTATTTTATTACTGATGGAGCTCTTAGCCGCCGGGGGAACATAAGCGATATCAAGAGTGCTGTCCTGGCAGGCGTAAGAATTATTCAATACCGCGCAAAAGATACAGAGACGAAAGAAATGTATGAGGAGGCTCTTCGTTTAAGAAAGATTTGTGAGAATAAGATTTTTTTAATAAACGACAGGGTTGATGTCGCATTAGCGGTTAAGGCTTGTGGTGTCCATCTTGGCCAGAGTGATATGTCGTATAAGGCGGCAAGAAAATTATTAGGTAAAAAGAAAATAATTGGTGTTACTGTACATAATCTAAAGGAAGCAAAATCCGCCCAGGCCCAAGGTGCTGATTACATCGGCCTTGCCCCGATATTTAAAACCTCCACAAAGCCTGACGCAAAAGATCCAGTAGGTATAGAGTTGATAAAAGAGATAAAAAAATATGTGCATATACCTCTGGTTGCCATAGGCGGTATAGATTTTCTTAACGCGTCGCAGGTAATTGCCGCAGGTGCTGATTGCGTATGCGCTATTTCTGCAGTTGTAACTCAAAAAAATGTAAAGCAAGAAATAAAAAAATTTCAAAAACTCTTCTAACCTTTTCGGCAGGCCGTCTCGTTCTGTTTCCTAAAGCCAAAAAAGAATTATTCGCTAAACGCAATTTTTCCCCGGGAGCAAAATGGCAAGGGACGATAAAAACCGCCTAAAATGCGGAACTCGCCCTATATAGCTATATTAAGGAAATAGCTCAAACACCCGCATTTCTTAACGGCGGTTTTTATCTAAAAATTGCTATATCGCTCATAATTCTTTTTTGGTTTTTTAG
>JBAYMZ010000004.1:0-19305 GCA_041663385.1 Candidatus Omnitrophota bacterium | reverse complement strand
GGTAAGCCGGCCGCTCGATTTAGGAGTTGGATCGCCTAAGACATGCGCTACCCATCCATGTGCATACTCATGCAGAGTGATTGAAAAAAACAAGATTAGAACAAGCAGAAAAACGCTCATTTCAAAAACACCAGCTTATACACATAAATATATGTACATCCGCTGCCTTTAATTTGAACGCCTTGAATTTTTACTTTTTTATTCAAAAATTTAGCCTTACCCTTATAAAGTAAACTCAATAAATATTCCGTAGTATTCGTTTTTAAAACACAATTAGCCTCGCATGTGTAATTTCGAAGAAACAGAATCTCCCCTTCTACGCTGATTGGCTTTTGAAGTTTAGTCAAAAAATTCTTGTTTACCCAGCCGTAAGTATAGGGGTAACATCTGAGTTCAAACCAGCCATTCTCCTGGCTTCTATAAAAAAACACACTCCCTCTATCAGCTCTGCCGATTGTGTATGAGGATAGTGTTGGCTGGTTACGAAGATTTAAATCGGAAACCAGCACTTCAACTTTATTGTCCCCGAGTTTTTTTAAAAATTGAGATGCCGCATAGGCAGAAAATCTTTTCGGAAGTATTATTTTAGCCCAATCAAATTTATCTTCTAAAATGCTTACTATTTCCCCTTTGGCAAGATACCCTAAAGACGGTGACGCGACTGTGGCATCCACCCTTATATTTATGTTATCTTTATTCACTTGAGCATTCTCAACACAATATACTTCTCGGGAAAAAAATAGAAATAAAACAAAAAACCCCGTTATAAAGTTTATCCTCAACGAAAACTTTATTAACGGGGTATTCTGAATATTCATTAGAATTTACTTCTTTGGTTGCGCAGTCTTTGCCGCAGCTTGTGGCTTTTCAGATTTTGCCGTAGTTGGAGCTCCGGGTGCTGCCGCTACTTCCGCTGGTTTCTCTTCTTTCTTTTCTTTCTTTACTGTTCTTAACTTCATAACCTTTATCTTGGGCAAACCAGACACGCGGCTGCCCTCTTTCCATGTGCCCCTTTCTTTTAACCATTTTAACCTTTCCGCGCGTTTCATTACTGACCGCGTCGAAGACAATTTTTCTGCTCTTTTTAATGATGAATGTAAGCTCATTCCAACCTCCTCAAGATACAATCTTTATATATTTTTTTTACTAATCCTATACTTTTATCCGCTTCCGGCTTAAGTTTATAGGGCCCAACATAAAGCACAACATAATTTGCTTTTCTTAATATAAATACCGGAAAACCTTTTGCTTGTAGCACTTTTCCTTCTGATTGCGCAAAGCTTTCTTGATTATAACTGGCTATCTGTATAACATAACCCGTTCTTGCTCCGGATTTTATGCTTTCCGCTTTAACGACTGTTTCTTTTTTTATTTCCGGTTGAACAACTCGGGTGACATTAACGGCATTAACTGGCGGCTTGCTGAGTTCTTTTTTTGGTTCTACCGCTACACGGCTTTCTGCTCTAGCCGGAATTTTACCCGGCTGGTCCTCTTCCACAATATCCTTTTCCAGATTTTCCTTATTTTCCAAACTGGAAGAATAGCTCTTACGCCCCCGCTCAACCCCCAAAGAAAACGCGAGAATAACCAAAAGAATTATTACTACCGAAGATAAAATAAACGTATCAAGCGGTATTATTATCAGGCGCCGCCTGTTTTTTCTATTAGAATCATCATCCGGAGTAAAAAATCTTAATTGTTCGCCACGCATAAATAAATTGCTATTATAAGAACTTATAGAAAAGAACGCAAGTATTTTCTAATCGTCTTTCGATTTAATATTTTTAAGAAAATTTCAACTATATGAGGATCAAATTGCTTACCAGCTTGAGATTTTAATTCTTTTTCTATATCCTTCATGACGATTCTCTTTCGATAAGGCCGGCCAAAATACATAGCGTCAAAAGCATCAAGCAATGATAATATCCTCGAGCCCAAAGGTATTTGATCTTTCTTAAATTTAGAAGGATAACCTTTGCCATCGTATCTCTCGTGGTGATGCAAAATTATAGGAATAACCGGTTTGAGGATTTCCAAATCTTTGATCATTTCAACACCTTTACGCGGATGCTTCATGATCATTTTATATTCCTCATCGGTAAGCGGGGTTTGTTTTTTCAAGATACCTGAAGGAAGCTGAATTTTGCCCGCATCGTGCAACAACGAAGCGTATTCCAAAGATTTTATTTCAGACTCAGAAAGCTTCATTTCTATTCCTATGGCTTTAATCAATCTATATATACTTTTGGTATGCAAATATGAAGTAGGAACATACTGATCAAGAAGCTTGGTCAAAGACTTTATGTAATTTATCATCATACGCTTTTCTTCCCGGTAAAGATTAAAAATCCTCAAAGCTACGCTTATCTCTTCGGAAAGCGATAGAAACCAACGCTTTTCAAGTTCACTAAAGGCCAAGCTATTGGGCTTGCGTTTTATACATACCGCGCCAAGAGTATCAGAAAAAATAAATGGGTAAGTTAAATGATTCTCAAGAATACATTCTTTTCCATGGCGAAGCATTTCTTTCTCATTGTGCGTTAATATTGAAATGCCCCCTTTTCTGTAGGATTGCCGTTTATTTTTAAGGCACATTCTTAAAAACCCATGGCTATTTACATTTTTAAGCACAATCGTTACCTCGTCAGCCATGAAAGCATTCTTGTAAAGCCGGCATATACCCGCGGCAAAATTTTTCACATCGCCGGATGTTGTAATTAAACGATAGACCGTATGGAACGATGAAAATACTGTTTTATACTTTTTCATATGGTTCAAACAATTTCCTATGCTCGCTAAGCGCGCAGCTATCAGTCATGCCCGCTATATAATCGCATATTTTACGCTTTATGTCATGAATATTTTTTGTGTCGCTTTTAAACTCAGGAGGCAGAAGCCGCGGATTATTAAGATAAATGCCGACAAGCGCGCTGATAAACCTTTTCGCCTTGTCAGACATGCGCAGTACGCGCCAATGAAAATACAGGTTTTCAAAAAGAAAATGCCGCAGCTCTTTTCGTAAAGAATCTAACTCATCGCTAAAGGATACGATTCTTTTTTCACATTTTTTGACATCCCTGTAAGTATCCACTTTTAATTTCTTCGCATTCTTCTGCGTGGTAGCGATTAAGTCAGTAACCTGGGCATTGATCAGATTTCTTATGATCAAATACACACGAAGTTCGCTTTTTAAATTAGAATATTGCGCTTTAATTTTTTTATAGGTCATATTCCATAAGGCGGATTTTTTTCTTAAATCTTCTTCAAAGATTAACCCGGATTTTATACCATCATCAATGTCGTGGTTATCATAAGCTATTTCATCCGACACGTCCACGACCTGTGTTTCAAGCGTCGGCTGTTTATCCTGATTAAACTCAGCGAATCGCGACGCAAAATCCTGACCGGTATTCAAACTGTGCCTGACTATGCCTTCGCGGGTTTCCCAGGAAAGATTAAGCCCTTTAAAATAAGGATATCTTTCTTCTAAAATATCTACAACTCTTAAGCCATGTTCATTATGATTAAAGCCGCCCTCATCTTTCATGAATTCATTAAGCACACTTTCCACCGCATGGCCAAACGGAGTATGCCCAACATCATGGACCAACGCGACTGCTTCAGTAAGATCTTCGTTGAGGCGCAATATTTTGCTTATTGTGCGGGCTATCTGCGCAACTTCCAGGGTATGGGTTAGGCGCGTACGAAAATAATCGCCTTCATGATAGATAAAAACTTGGGTTTTGTATTCAAGCCTTCTAAAAGCTATAGAATGTATAACTCTATCCCTGTCACGTTGGTATAAAGAGCGGTAAGAATGCTCTTTTTCCTGATAACGCCTTCCGCGCGAAGCGCTTGATTTTGCGGCTAACGGTGAAAGGAATTTCTCTTCGTAAGCCTCAATATCCTGCAAGGTAAGCGCTTTTATATTTTTTTTTAACTGCGTGCTCATTATATTATAATTTCTTGTAAATTTTTAGTCCTAAGCAGAAATCCTCTGGCTTTATTTTTGGGATTTCTGCTTGAGGTGAAGCCTCAAGGTTTATACCGGGGAGGCTTCACTTACCGGAGATTTTTTTGTAAAGCTCTTCAAGGCTTTGGGATATTATTTTGGTACCTGTAATGACAGGCATAAAATTTGTATCTCCAAACCAACGCGGAACCAAATGCATATGCAGGTGTTTGTCAATCCCTGCCCCCGAAACCCTGCCTAAATTAATCCCCACATTAAATCCTGCTGGTTTAATTACTTTCCTTAGCCTCGCAATCATAATCTTAAGGACTTTATACATATCAACAATTTCTCTCTCTGTAAGGCCATCTAATCCTGCCACATGCCGGTTAGGAACTATCATGACATGCCCATTGTTGTAAGGAAAGGTATTTAAAATCGCGAATGATTGCTTAGAACGATAAACGACAAAATTTTTTTTATCATTTTTTTTCTTAAAGGCGCTACAAAAGATACACCCTTTTACTTTTACCTTAGAAACATATTTTATTCTCCAGGGAGCCCACAATTTATCCAATTTTAACTATCCTCCTTTTGATATTTTTTCCGTCAATTTCTAAAATGCCGTATGACGGGTAAGGAGCAAAAATTCTATCAGTGGATGAACCGGGATTAAAATATATTTTTCCATCCATTTCTTTATCTAAAGGGTAATGAGTATGCCCAAAAACTATCATATCCAACTCGCGTGATTGCGGTTTAAATTCTTTTTTTATATACTCCATAAGCGTAGCCGGAGACCCTCTACCATGTATTAATCCTATCTTCACATCGCCAAGCTGTATAACAGTTTTTTCCGGTAAATCTTTTTTTAAATCGAAACTATCCATGTTGCCTTGCACCGCGTATGTTTTTGTAAGGCGGGACAAATCCTGCAAAACCGAAGAAACTATAAAATCTCCGGCATGCAAACAGCAATCACTTTTTTTTGCTTCTTCTTGAATTATCAGCGGAAGTTCTTTGGCCACAGCCGGAATATGCGTATCAGAGATAACCAAGACTCTCATGATTAAACACCTTTTTGCGTTGTTTCACTTAAAGAAACTATAGGCTTGTTGTATGCCCGGCATAAATTATTCACTTCATTAATATCCCAAGCAATAAATCTATTATTCTTTGCGATTAATTTTGCGCTGGAACTGAACAAATCAAGAGAGATAAATATTTTTTTTACGTTCTTGCCTTTTATGCTGCTGCCTTTTTCTATAAAATCAAACATATCCGTATCTTCAACACGCCCTTCTTTAATACCGACAAAAACTATCTCTCTTCCCTCACCGATAAGAAAATGGGTGCGCGTTTGCGGATAAGAAACCAGCCGGCTTTTTTCGATTAAAGGGAGTTTATACCTGTCCTTTCCAAACCATAAAACATCATTCTTGAATGAGCCAAAAAGTTCTAAAACGCGTTTAATTTTCTCTTTATAAAAATCTTCCTTAAAAAGTGAAATGGTCCCTTGGGTATTTTTTCTAAACAAACTACGGCACCGTTCAGAATCAAAAACCGGAACACTGAATTGTAATTTAAAAACATGTGCCAGCCAAAATGAAAATAACGGATCTTTGATTTTGTATATATCGCCAAGATTTTCCACATAATTTAAATCACAAAGCTTTTGAAGTTTAACACGCAGGCTTTTTGAATCAAATATACGTAAAGATACCAATTCCCCCTCTCTAATGTAACCATCACTTATTGATATTAATATTTTAATTAGCGCTGCGGGATTACGGAAATTATCTTCGATGGAATTTATTTTTTTTATAAACCTCTGGAAGAAATAGGTTTCTTTCACATAAATAGCTTCTTCCAGGGTGCAAACCATTGACTCCTCTTCCCTATCGGCACAAAAATGTTTAGACAAAACCTGCTTCATTAAATTATGATAAACCGCGTTGGCCCCGAGGATGTTTGCAAAAAATGATATTAGCAAAGGTGAGCAGGTTGAATCGGAAAAAGAATTTCGGAAAGATACATAACTGTTTAAAAAATTATTTTCGTCTATGCATATTTTTTCAAAATTTCCGAATAAAAAATTTAGATCTGAATAAAGCGTCTTCTCGCAATCCCGGCTGTTAATGTCGGACAGAATAAGCATGCAATTGTTCTGGAGAATGATAAACTTTGAAAAATCATGATGGAAGTTAGGGAAAAGATTCCTTAATCCAAGAAAATTTTCAATAATAAAAACACATTTTCTTGAACTCTCATTAATAAATTTGTTCACAAACTCAAGAACATCAAGAAAAGATGGTTGAGCCGCGCGTTTTAAAATATCTTTTGCGAATTCTACAGTCAGGGGTAAAAGGCTTTCATTGAATTGAAGTAAATTATCAAGAGTCTCCTCTTTTTTTATGTACTCACTTAAAATTGAAAAAACTATTGCCTTAAAAAAACTTTTGCGGTCAAGATGTTTGACTTGAGTGCGAATATAAATAATATCAGCTAATTTGTTTGATTTAAAATAATTATCAAGAAGATAAGCAATCTCTTCATCGTCATCACCAAGGATAGCTAAGTTTTGGCGATACCCCTGGGAAAAAGCGTTAAGCCGCTTATCTAATATACAAAGTTTGTTTTTCCAAAAATCCTGAACTTGCATTTAATTATATTTAAGATGACTTAAAGGGTTTTCCGCATTATATTTTTTTCGTATCTCAAAATGCAGGATAGTTTCACCCTTTGACCCTAAAGAAGCTACTTTACCAACTGTCTCGCCTTTTTTTATTGCATACCCTTCGCGAATAAAAATATCATCCAGGTTAGCATATACACTATAAAAATCATTACAATGCTGCAGTATTAATGTTTTACCCCAACCTTTTATACGATTCGCGTATATTGCCTTTCCTGATTCAGCGGCTACGATATTTTCTCCAGCCTTTACTTTTATATTTATACCCTTATTGGAAATATGATTTACATTTTCGCCGAATGAATCAACGACTTCCCCTTTAATCGGCCAAATAAATTGCAGTTTTCCGTTTGGAATAACGGTATATTTTGAATAATTGTAATTTTTGGTTTGCGAAACGCAGACGGATTGCTGGTTCGATACGGTGGCTGGCGCACAAGAAGTAAATATTAAAATTATGGATAAAAACGTTATTGGATTCATAACCACAGAATATATTATGATACCTTATTTTAATAAGAAATTCAACACAGATTTTTGTCACGGATTATCGTAACAACAAAGATAGAAAGGTAAAATCGAAAGAAGAAAAATCAAAGCGAACTTCTATTTTCTATCCTCTATCTTCAATTTTATATTTTCGTACCGCGAAAAGCGGGATACGGGGCTTGAACCCGTCTTTCCAGCTTGGGAAGCTGGCGCTCTACCAGATGAGCTAATCCCGCGTAATTAATATGTTGACACCGCAAAGGCGCAAAAGATCGTAAAGTCGCAAAAAAACTTTTGCGCTTTTAGGTTTAACGGTGTATTAACTTACACTTTTCCAATATTTTTAAAGAACAGAATTTTCCACACATCGCGCACATATCCATCGATGACGTTTTAAGGCTCTGGCGGTATTTTCGCGCTTTTTCCTCATCAAGAGTCAGCGGAAAAACTTTTTTCCAATCTCTTTTTGCTCGATAATAAGATAGCTTACGATCTCTTTCCCACTCATCTTTAAAACGTAAAATATCAACGCAGTGCCCGGCAATTTTAGAAGCGATAACACCATCCCTTATATCATCGACAGATGGATGCCTCAAGTGTTCTGCCGGAGTTACCACACAAAGAAAATCCGCGCCAAAATAGGCAGCAATCGTGCCGCCTATTGCTCCGGTAATATGATCGTACCCTGCGGCTATATCCGTAGGAAGCGGGCCTAATACATAAAATGGCGCGCCATGACAGATTTTTTTCTCTATAATCATATTATACGCAATTTCATCTAAACGAATATGCCCCGGGCCTTCAACCATAACCTGGACGCCGCGCTTGCGGCATTTTTTAACTAACTCACCTAAAACAACCAGTTCAGAAATCTGCAAGTCATCAGTTGAATCACAAACCGCCCCCGGACGCATACCATCACCAAGGCTCAGCGTAATATTGTATGCTTTTGCCAGGTCAAGAATCTTATCGAAATTTTCATAAAAAGGGTTTTCCCGATTATTAACATACATCCAACGCGTAAGCATCGCGCCCCCGCGGCTGACTATACCGCCAATACGCTTTTGTTTCTTTACAGTTTTTAAAAAACTTTTTAATATGCCCGCGTGTATGGTAAAAAAATCCACTCCATCCTCTGCCTGGTTTTTTAAAACATCCCAGATATCATCAAATGTCATTTTATCCAGATTTTTATCTCTGTTTTCAGCTGCTTGGGCAGCCTCATACACCGGAACCGTTCCAAGCGGGACCGAAGAATGCCTTAATATTTCTTTTCGTATGGCACGTAAGTTGCCTCCTGTGCTTAAATCCATAACCGTGTCCGTGCCGCAGGTGGTTGCAACTTTTAGCTTTTCCAATTCTTCTTTAATTTTGTTTTTTTCTGTAGATGTACCGATATTGGTATTAACTTTGATTTTAAAACCTTTGCCTATCGCAGGCGGAAGTTTGATTTTTCTTTTCCGGTTCAAAGGAATAACTGCCTGGCCTTTTTTAAACTGGTTTTCCAGAAAAGCAAAGCTAACCTTCTCGTTCTTTGCGACTTCCTTTAAAAAACTATGATTAAACATTTATCTCCTTTTATATTTATAAGCTTCCTTTTCTAAATCATAGATATCGTAACGTACCTTCTTGAGCACAGAAACTTTGGCAGAAAAAGTAATTTTTAAAATTTCTTCAAGCACCCGGGATGACTCTTTCGCCCTTTGCAGATTTGCAAACAAGATATCCGACAAATCTTTTTTATTTAACTCTAACACATCAACTTTTTTTCCTAAATCACCAATGGAATTTCTTTCAAGTATCGCTTCATTGAAAATCTTTTCAGCAAGCAACACATCCAAAACATGGCGCAACTCTCTTGTTTTTTTCCGCAGCTTGTCATCTTCATAGATAAATCTAAAAATATCTTCCACAACCCTTAACGCTTCTTTGAGGCGATTAAAATTCGCGTCAACAATTCTTAAAATACGTTTTTTAAGCATCTTTAATTTTTTGTATAATTGAGGTAGTCGAATAGCCGGGATGGAACTTAATGCGAAATATCTTTTTTGCGAATTCCCTTCCTATTATCTTTTCTTTCTGCCAATCCTCACCCTTAATAAGCACATCCGGCCTTAATGCTTTTATAATCTCGTAAGGAGTATCTTGATTAAAAACAACTACAAAATCCACATATTCAATTGCGGAAAGCACGATAAGGCGAGCATCTTGCGGCATTATCGGCCGGCCAGGGCCCTTTATGCTTTTTATCGAACTATCGGAATTAAGCCCGACAACAAGAATGTCTCCTTTACTCTTTGCTTCTTTTAATATTTTTATATGCCCTGGATGAAGGATATCAAAGCACCCGTTAGTAAAGACAATCCGGTTACCTTTCTTCTTCAGGCTAGAAATTATTTTTTGGAGAGGCAGTAACGCCTTTACTTTACCCATAAAAAACTTAAATTGTAGCAGCTTAATTTATACGAAACCGAAGGTTAAGCCTTGAATTCCTCTTCAATAATTTCGCAAATTATATGCCCTGCCAAAATGTGCATCTCTTGAATACGCGGAGTTTCATTGCCAGGCACTATTAAAGGTATATCTACCAAGCCTTTTAGGCTTCCTCCGTTTTTTCCTAAAAATCCTACAGTCCTCAAACCAAGCTCTCTCGCTTTTTTAATTGCTTGAATAACATTTTCCGATTCACCGGATGTCGATATCCCGACAATCACATCCTGCGGCCCGGCTATTGCTTCTACCTGACGGCTGAACACTTCTCCAAATCCAAAATCATTGCCCACTGCCGTAATTATGCAAATATTACTCGCCAAAGACATCGAAGCCAGCGCGGCCCTGTTCTTCTTAAAGCGGCCGACAAGTTCCGCGGCAAGATGCCCAGCGTCTGCCGCGCTTCCTCCGTTACCCATAAAAATAATTTTACCATTATTACGTAATGACGAAATAAAAAGCGCAGAAATTTCCTTTAAGCATTCGCGGTTTTTTTCCAGCAATTTAACCGCATCAAGATGCCCTTCTAAGGAACCAGAAATTATTTTATCGACTTGCATTAAAATTATTTAAAAAAATATCTTAGCAACATCATAAAGCTTTAAATCCAATGTTTTAAGAGTCTTTGTAGCTTCCTCAAGAGCAACATCAACTATTTCAGTCCCTCTTAGGCTTACCATTCTGCCAAACTTTTTTGCCTTTACCAATTCATATGCCTTAACGCCAAACCTGGTTCCCAAAACCCTGTCAAACGCCGTAGGAGAACCGCCTCTTTGAATATGGCCCAAAACTGTGCACCTTGTCTCGTAACCTGTCTTTTCTTCGACAAGCTTACTAAGGGTGTCACCTATTCCGCCAAGCCGCACATGGCCGAATTCATCAAGTTTTTGTTCTTGTGTAATTAAACTGGTATCTTTAAACGCTGCTCCTTCCGAAACAACGATAATGCTGAATTTCTTCCCCAGCTGATGACGCTTTTTAATAGACTCACATAACTCATCAACATCAACAGGTAATTCAGGAACTAAAATGTAATCAGCGCCTCCGGCAATACCGCTATAAGCCGCTATCCAACCGGCATGCCTGCCCATAACCTCAGCAACCATAACTCTATTATGCGATTCTGCGGTTGTGCGAAGCCTATCTATGCACTCCATAACGATATTGACAGCCGTATCAAAACCAAAAGTAAAATCAGTAGCTCCTAAATCATTATCTATGGTTTTTGGCACGCCAATAGTGTTTAATCCATCTTTAAAAAGTTTTGTTGCGACACCAAGAGTGTCTTCCCCTCCGACAGCGACTAGAGCGTCCAATTTTAATTCCTTGAAACCTTTTTTTGCATTTTCTAAACCATTTTCTTTTTTATAAGGATTTGTGCGAGAAGTTCCAAGAATAGTACCACCTCTAGAAAGAATACCAGAAACTGCTTTTAGGTCTAACGGCATGCTATCATTTTCAAGCAACCCCTTCCAGCCGTATTTTATACCAATAACCTCATCGCCATTATTAATCGCTGACCTGACTACAGCACGTATTACAGGATTTAAACCCGGGCAATCTCCGCCTCCAGTAAGAATACCTAACTTCATCGTAAACCTCCTTTAAATGCAATTCTCGCTACTCTAACGGAATAATTACGAATACGTTATTCGTATAAACCAAGCTTAGACTCACGACAATTTTTGTGATTAATAATATCTGTATGGAATTTCCGGTTCCGTAATGTCTTCTGTGCTTTCAACAATCTTTTTCTTCCCCTTAAAAACCATTTTTCTTATTTCTATTTTTATCTTTATTTCTTTTTCCTCGCCCAAGAGGTTTTGAAGTTTCTCTCTTGTTTTTTCCTGAATTTCTTTTGTAAAAACAGGAAGATTCGCGTCTACGCTTAAATTACCCCTGATTATCACCTCTATTCCATGTTTTTTACAAATTATTCTTGGCCGCACATGCGACAGGCCATTTTGCGTTTCAAGCATATTCTTCAACATGTCTTCTATGGCAAAAAGGGTTATGCTCACTTTTCCATAGGAAGATTCCGTGACAACAGAACGCTCCCTTCTAAAAATAGTTCGCTGAAGAAAACGTAAACATAAAAGAATAAGTAAGACGCCGGTGAGGAATAACGCGTAACGTAAAAAACGATCGGGTAGTATCTCTTGTGTAAGATAATAAACCGCGTAATTTATATCAATCAGGTTTAAGGACAAACCGATAAAGACCAAACCAAGAAAAAAAGAAACCGCGACATATGCAATCATAGCAAGAAAACTCATTCTTACCCCCTCTTTACTTTTTTAACTTTTACATCCACGCTTACAGAATCAATGTTAAGCCCGTTAAGCATTTGCGTTATGATTTTTTTCTGTACTTCATAAGCAAGATCAACTATATTTACTTCCCAAAAAACTGTTATCGGAATAACTATTCTAATTTCATTCTCAAACTTAACCCGTGTGCCTGCCCAGTTAAAAAATCTCAAAATTGGCCCCAACCAGCCATAACATGCCCATCCAACAGCCTCAACGCCCTTTACCTGCCTTGCCGCTGTTTCAGCTACCTGGACTAATACTTTTCTGTGTATCTTAATCTGGCCATATTCCGAGTTTACATTTCTGTTCACTCTTCCTCCTTGCCTACAAATCTTTCTAAAAATCCTGTATGGTATTTGCCCCTCTGGAAATCAGGATCAGTTATAACTTCTTTACAAAAGGAAACTGTTGTTTTAATCGGTTCTATAAGAAACTCATCAAGGACTCTTTCCATTTTTTTTAATACTTCCTTGCGATTCTCCCCCTTAGTTATAGCTTTAGCAATAAGTGAATCATAATAAGGGAGAACCGTATATCCACTATATATATGCGTATCTATGCGTACATCTTTCCCGCCTGGAATATAGCAAAATTCAATATTGCCAGGGCAAGGCATAAACCGGTTAGAAGGATCTTCAGCATTTATACGACACTCCATAGCGGCACCTTTAACATGAACTTCATCCTGCTTTATCTTCAACTTCTCACCCGCTGCCAGGAGTATCTGCAATTTTACAAGATCTATACCTGTAACTTCTTCTGTTATCGGATGTTCAACCTGTATTCTTGTATTCATTTCCATAAAATAAAAACTTCCCTTTTCATCAAGCAAAAATTCAATAGTTCCCACGCTGCGATAATTCATTGATTTTATACCTTTAATACACAACTCACCAAGTTTTTTCCGTAAGCGCTGATCCACTGCCGGTGAAGGTGTTTCTTCGATTATTTTTTGGTGCCGGCGCTGAATACTGCAATCACGCTCTCCAAGATAAATTGCATTTCCATAATTATCAGCCGCAATCTGCACCTCTATATGACGCGGATTCTCTATAAATTTCTCCATGTATATTTCTGAATCACCAAAAGCAGCTTTTGCCTCTGATTGAGCAGTTAAAAGCGCGCTAACCAACCTAACATCACTATGACAGACACGCATACCTTTGCCGCCGCCGCCTGCCTTTGCTTTAAGGATAACCGGATATCCCATTTTTTTCGCCATAGCAAGCGCGTCATCTTTTGATTTTAACGCGCCTTTACTTCCCGGAATGAGAGGCAAATTAGCCTTTAACATTGTCTCTTTCGCGCGCAGCTTATCTCCCATACAACGAATATTTTCCGCGGACGGGCCGATAAATTTTATTCCGCACGATTCACAGACTTCGGCAAAAGCCGGATTCTCGGCAAGAAAACCATAACCGGGATGAATTGCATCACTATCAGTGATTTCCGCAGCGCTAATTATGCTTGATATATTAAGATAGCTCTCAGAAGATTGGGCCTTACCTATGCAAATAGCTTCATCGGCAAATTCAAGATGTAAAGAATTCTTGTCGGCTTCTGAATAAACCGCAACCGTTTTAATGCCTAATTCCTTACAGGCTCGTATTACCCTTATTGCTATTTCACCACGATTTGCTATTAAGATTTTTGAAAACATATTTTATTGTTTTTTTAAAAATTCCAAGATCCAAGCTCCAAATCCCAAATAAATTCCAATTTCCAAATTCCAATATTCAAACTCATTTTGTTTGGAATTTGTTTGGTGCTTGGAAATTGTGATTTGGAATTTTGCTCGTCATTATATTTAGTTATTACGCCGGCTCAAGCACAAATAACACCTGCCCAAATTCTACAGGCTGTCCGTTCTCAACTAATATCTGCGATATCCTTCCGCCAATTTCAGCTTTTATCTCATTCATTAACTTCATTGCTTCAATAATACAAACCACATCGCCTGGCTTTATCACATCGCCAACTTCAATGTAAGGTTTGGCTCCAGGGCTTGGCGCGCGATAAAATGTGCCAACCATCGGTGATTTTACCTCAATTAACCCTTCTTTTTTGGTTACTTTTTCTTCTTTACCGGCAGGGCTGACATGTGAAACAACTACTGGCTGGTTTTCTGAAAATTTCTTAAGCCGGATACGCTTGCCTTCCTCTTCAATCTCAAGCTCGCAAAGGCTGTTCTCTTCCATAAATTTGATAAATTCTTTTATTTTTTCAAATTCCATATTTTCCTCCTCCAGACTCAAGCTCTGCTTAAATATTGTCCGCTTTGGGTATCTACTTTTATCAAGTCGCCATTACTTATAAAAAGCGGGACTGCCACGCAAACCCCGGTCTCTAATTTTGCCGATTTTGTGCCGGATTTTACCGAATCACCCTTAAAGCCAGGTTCGGTATCAACAACTTTGAGCTCCATTGTCGCCGGCAGTTTAAAATTCATTAATTCATTTTTATAAAACATGCCTGTGACTTTGAGATTATCTTTCAACCAATCTGTTTTCTCGGCAATTAACGATTTCCTGCAAACAATGTTTTCGTAAGTTTCCAAATCAAGGAAATGATAAGTATCTTCTTCATGATAAAGGTACTCAAGCTTCCTTTCTTCGATATCCGCTTCTTGAACGTTGTCGGAATCCCTGAGGGTACTGTCTATAATTTGAGAGGTCTTCAGATTTTTTAACTTAGCCTTACAATGAGCTGGCCCTCTTGCGAGCCTTACATGATTACAATCTAAAACAATATATGGTTCATCCTCGTAGATGATTACCATTGCTGGTTTTATGCTATTTATCGAAATTCCCACTTAAAATTTCCCCTTTATCTTTTTTAACCAACACCATATCTTCAATCCGTATGCCAAATTTTCCTTGTAAGTATATAGCTGGCTCTATTGTTATTACCATTCCCTCTTTCAATATTTCATCGCTTCGCGGGTTTAAGTACGGATTTTCGTGAACATTAAGCCCGACACCATGGCCAAGGCCATGGCCGAAATATTTACCGAAACCCTTTTGCCCAATAAATTCCCTGGCCATTTTATCAACGTCGCTGGCCCTTACACCGTCTTTTATTCTTTTTATGCTTATACTTTGAGCTTTCCTGACAATATCGTAGACTTTCTTAAAGAGAATTGGTATTTTACCCCAGGTAAACACCCTTGTCAAGTCAGCGCAATATTCGCAATACTTTGCACCCAAATCAATTAGAGTAAAACCATCTTTAGTATTTAAAACACCCTCAGGTTCATGATGTGGAAGAGCACTATTTTTGCCATAAGCAACGATTGTAGGAAAAGCAACGCTATTTTCACCTTTAATGCGAAGAAATCGTTCAATTTCGATACTTAAATCTTTCTCAGTCATGGCCCTATCATAAATTTGTTCAACAAAACTCAATGCTTCTTCAGTTATGACAGCTGCTTTTTTAATGAGAGCTATCTCGTCACGGCTTTTAACAGCTCTTAATTTTTCTATGAAATTTACTGTTTGTGACAAATTAATTTCTTTATCGGAAAGGCTTTGCTTTATTTTTTCATATTCCAGAAAACCAATATTTTTCGCCTCAAAACCTACGTTACGTAAATTAAGTTTTTTTATAACTTCGGAAATAGATTTAAAAAGATTGCCTCTGGATGGAACAACTGTCCAAATGTGTTGCGCTTTGGCCTCATATTCATAAATAAAGCTCGTAAAATAAAATAACTCTTCTTGAGAAGTAATCAAAAGGTAGCCATCGGCATTACGGAAATTAGAAAGGTAGGTGATGTTTACAGGATTTGAAAGTATAAAAGCATCAAGTTTCTGTGAGCGGATTTGAGATACACATTTTTTAATACGGTTATTCATAGGGGAAACGAATGCCACGGATTGTTACGGATTCATACGGATAACCATTAAGTTTTATCCATGGCAGGCATAACCATCCGTTTGAATCCGCGCTAAATTTTTATTTAACTTATTACTATTTACAATTATTTAAGCAAGAAATTGCCGCGTCAAACGCAAGGGTGTAGCTATACCTACCAAAACCGGTTATAACACCGATAGCCACATCGCTAACAAGAGATTTCTTCCGGAATTCTTCCCTCCTGAATATATTGGAGAGATGCACTTCTATCGCGGGCTTGCCTATTGCCAGTATCGCGTCTCTTATTGCCACAGAAGTATGAGTGTAGGCAGCAGGATTGATGATAAGCATGTCGTATTTAGATTTTGTTATTTTCTCGACAATATCACCTTCTGAATTCGACTGCATGATATCTATCGCGATTTTATTTTCTTTTGCTTTTTCTTTAAGGGTTTTGTTTATATCATCCAGGCTAAATTTTCCATAAATTTTCGGCTCACGTTTTCCCAAAAGATGAAGATTCGGCCCATGGATGACCAGTATTGTTTTATTGCCGGTTTTTTTCATTGATTTTTTCCTCCTCTGGGGTCAGTATTTATTTTTTGTTCTTTTCCTCTACATACATCATCCGAAGGCTAAACAATGAATCATCAAGGAATTTTGCTTCTTCTTCAGATAGATTGCCTTTAGTCTTCTCTTTTATTATACCTATGGTATCAACCAAGAAACGCGCCTGCTCAAGATTCATTTCGGTTTTACCACTCATAGGGTTTTCAAGCCTGCCTAAAGCGATCATCGCCTGTACACTTAAGGAAGACATGAATATCTTAAAATTAGGTTCGTGATACGCTTCTTGTTTTTCTTTTGCCTCTTTCTTTTCACCTTCAACTTGATTCTTCCATTCATCATCAACCTTCTTTCTAACTTCGTCACTCATTACTATCTCCTTTTTTAGCTAATTATTACACCTGCATACCCAACAACCGAATCTGATGGCGCGCCGCTATCAGCGCTTGTTTGATAAAGACTGACACTTGCTTTAGCCGCCCCCATTTCTTTGGCAATCAAAAGAGTTATTGCAACAGGCGCAATGCCACACATGGTAATGTTTTCTTTCTTAACTATTTTTAATAAACCCTCAGCATCTAAATTCGTAATATGCTCAAGCGCTAAACGGTCTTTTTTGCGCGCCGCCGGATCAGGTTCGTAGTGTGTCATATCACTTGAAGCCACAAGCATGACTTCTTCTTTTATATCCTTTATTGCCGAAAATATTTGCGCGGCCACCTCTTTATAGGCGGCAATATCCGAAACCTGGCACACTATCGGAACAAATTTAAATTCCTTAAAATAGTAATAAAGGAACGGCAGTTCCACTTCTATTGAATGCTCGAATTTATGGCAAAGCTCATCTTTTACAATTGCGGAACCGCTTTTTATAATTCTATCTGCCAATTCTTCATCGATTTGCATATCACCGAAAGGGGTCTTCCACGATCCTTTAGAAAAGAGGCCAAAATCCTCACCATATCCCGTATGGTTAGGGCCAAGGATTATAAGGCGCTTTTTTGCAAGTACCTTGCTTATAGTAGCTGTAGCAACTCGTCCAGAATACACATAGCCCGCATGAGGAACAATAATCGCATACGCGTGCTTTTTTGCGGAATCTTTTTGGCCGAATTCCTCAATTGTTTTTTTTAATTCAGAAACTCGGGACGGATAGAATTGCCCGCTTACTACAGCTTCTCTTATCATATTAAAAACCCCAAAAGACGATTTGCCACGAATTATAACAGTAATTCATGTTTGTAAAATAGATTAACAATTATATCAATAAATGTCAACAGGTTAAGATTTTTTTAAGAACGGGTTCAGGCGTGACATCCGTTTTTCAATTGTTCTTGAAGAGTATGGAAATGCCGAACTGGCAGGATTGGCCTTTGAGTTCTTCGGGAAAAGGCGTAAAAGGAACTGATTCTTTTACAATACGTATCGCCAAATCAATTAGCTGCTGATTAGCCCCCTCTCCCTTTACATACTCAAGAGTGCCATCTCGAAGAAGAACAAAATTCAAAGAAACTTCTCCGATTGATTTACCATTGTAACTTTTACGTGAAATTTCATAAAGTTTTGAACGCAAACCATTGTAATAGCTCATATACGACGGGTTGCGCTTAAGCGTAGCATTGTCAAGCTTATCATAAATTACTATGCTATTTATGTCTTTTTCAAACACTTGCGCCTTATTTAAAGAAATATATTTATCCGTGTTAACCATTAATTTTCCTATTAAATTTTTTACGTAAGGCGGCGGCGGAAGTTTTTTTTCATTTTTGTCATATGTTCCTTTGCCCGGCCCCTTATAAGTGTTATTCTTGACAACATCCTTAACGATTATTTTTATTTCCTTGATCTCTTTTTTTTGAATTATCGGTATGCTTTTAGCTATGGCTGGATAAGAAAGCGCAATAATTCCTAAATGCGCAACTAAAGAAATACCTATAGCAAAATTCCAGTAATTTTTATTTTTCATATATTAAAATTACAACACAAGGAAGAAAAAATCAATACTTTCTTTAAATATGCTGAAAGTAAAAATTACGACAACTCGCGAAGTAAGGCAGGAATTATTTCTGAAAGCGTAGGATGGATAAAAATACAGTCTTTTAATGTATTTATTTTTAAATTATTTTGCATCGCGTAAGAAAAAATACTTATAAGTTCTGCCGCAATAAAAGAAATAATACCAGCGCCAATTATCCTATCCTCTTCATCTACAAGCACTTGTATAAAACCATCTTGATCGTCATAAACATAGGAAGATGAAAATTTAAAGAAATTTGATTTCACCGATCTGAATTTTATATTCTTCGCTTTTGCCTCTTCCTCCAAAATGCCGACTTTTGCAACTGAAGGAAGAGAAAACACACAATCAGATATTGCCCTATAATCTTCTTTTGCATTTTTCCCCATTATATTATCTACGCATATTTTTGCCTGATATTCCGCGATATAAGCAAGCAGTTTTTTTCCGGTAATATCTCCACAGGCATAGATGTTTTCTATATTCGTTTTCATGGAATTGTCAGTCTTTATCCATCCCCCCTTGTCAAAGAATATTCCAATTTTCAAAGCATCAAGGCTTTCGATATTCGGCATTCTTCCTACCGATAAAATAACATTATCGAAACTATCTAAATCATAATTTTTAATATCTGAAGCCGTATCTATTTTAATGCCTTTCTTTTCTAAAAGAATCCGCAGACGGCCGGCGATGTTTCTATCAAAAAATGGCAGGATATTTTCCTCTTTTTCAACTATTGTAACGCGTTTATTTAAACTATTTAATAAAGATGCGAATTCTATTCCGATATAACCGGCACCAACAATAAGAAAATTTTCTCCAATATTTTCTTTAAAAAAAAGATCCTCGGCAAACATAGCTTTTGGATGCGAAAATAACGGCTTCGGCCTTGACCCGGTTGCAATTATTATATTTTTCGCTTCTATTT
>JBAYMZ010000003.1:0-19338 GCA_041663385.1 Candidatus Omnitrophota bacterium | reverse complement strand
TGAGCATAAAATCGAGCAAGTGGGGAAGCAGTTACGTGAAATGATGCCGTGGATGAAGAAATAAGTAAAATGTAAGAGAAAATCGAAGATAGAAGATAGAGGATAGAAAATATTTAATTTCAATCTTCGCCCTTCTATCTTCGATTATCTAGATAAATTAGAGATAAATATGGAAAAAATAACGATATTCGACACAACATTACGAGATGGGGAGCAAGCGCCTGGGGCGTCTTTGACGGCTGAGCAGAAAATAGAAGTTGCTTATCAGCTTGAAAAATTAGGCGTAGACGTTATTGAGGCGGGTTTTCCTATCGCAAGCCCGGGTGACTTTAACGCGGTTCGTGATATTTCGCAAAAAATTAGGAGTTGTGTCGTTTGTGGTTTGGCGAGATGCATTAAGGCAGATATAGAAGCAGCAAAAGGGTCTTTGCAAAAGGCAAAAAATCCTCGTATTCATCTTTTTTTGGCAACTTCTAAAATTCATCTGCAGTATAAATTCAAGAAAGCAGAAGATGAAATTTTACAACTTGCGATAAATTCAGTAAAAATGGCGCGTAAATATTTTGATGATATAGAATTTTCTCCGGAAGACGCAACCCGTACCGGTAAGGAATTTCTTTTTAGGGTAATTGAGGCGGCAATAAATGAGGGCGCAAAAACAATCAACATTCCGGATACCGTCGGTTACAGTTATCCACAAGAGATTAATTTTTTAATATCTTCCATATTGGAAAATGTGCCTAATATAAACAAAGCGGTTATCTCAATCCATTGCCACGATGATTTGGGAATGGCTACGGCTAATTCACTTTCCGCGATACTTGCCGGAGCCCGGCAGGCACATTGTACAATTAATGGAATAGGTGAGCGTGCCGGAAATGCTTCTTTGGAAGAAGTGGTTATGGCTTTGAAGGTTCGCAAAGATGTCTTTGGCAATTTTTGTAATAACATAGACACAAAAGAAATTTCTCGTGCTTCGCGTATTGTAAGCACGCTTACTGGTTTTGTTATTCCTCCCAATAAAGCTATTGTGGGGGAAAATGCTTTTCGCCATGAGTCAGGCATACATCAGGACGCAATGCTAAAACAGAGGACAACTTACGAGATAATGGATCCTAAAGTTGTTGGCATTGAGAAAAGTGAACTCGTGCTTGGAAAACATTCTGGCAGGCATGCGCTTATAGCAAGATTAAAAACTCTTGGTTTTACGTTTGATGATAAAAAGACAGAGCTTATTTTTAAGAGATTTAAAGAATTAGCCGATAAGAAAAAAGAAATTTTTAATGACGACTTAATAGCTTTGGTTACTGAAGAAACCGGTGAAAAGAAAAAAAGTTATAAGCTTGTATCAATACAAATTTCTTCTGAAACAAAAAAAGAAGCTCAAAGCACTGTGAAAATAAAGCATAAAAATAAAATTTATGAAGCATCATCATGCGGCGATGGGCCGGTAGACGCCTGCTATAAAGCAATTGATAAAATTACTAAGATAAAAACAAAACTGATTGCCTATAGCCTGGAAGCGGTAACTAAAGGTAAAGACGCTCAAGGGCTTGCGCGAGTTGAGATAAATGTAAAAGGAAAGTTGATCGCCGGTAAAGCCGCAAGCACGGATATTATAGAAGCTTCAGCTAAAGCGTATTTAGACGCAGTCAATAGAATCGCTTAAAATTTATACAGATGAACGAAAGACGATAGAAGATAGATGATTAAGGTTTTAGTTAAATAAAACTATGCGCTATATCATTAACGTGATTGCCATACTTGTTGTGGTGGTTGTCATATCGCTTGTCATTTACTTTAAAAATAATGCCACAACTTATCCTTTCCAGGGTAATGTGCAAAAATTCCTCAAAGAAACTTCCAAGCTTATAACAACAAAGAAAAAAAATATAGGCATGGACCTTTCCCCTTCGCGTAAAAAAAGAGTTACCTATATAGAGAAAGAGTCGATTTTGCGTCAATATATCCCCTGGGTTTTTGGAGATTTTACTGCTTCGGATTGGCGGCATTTCTGGGGGCTCATTTATGATCCGATAGCAGACAGTAAAAGTAAATATGGCCAAAAAAGATACCGCACGAAAGATGAAATAGAGGGTTATCTTATTGAGCATTATTCCAACCCTTTCAGTAATTTTGGTCAAACCCAATGGCATGATTTTTGGAACATCGTTGGCGTTAATATAGAATAAATACTTGAAGGAATAACCAAGTTCCAAGTTACAATACCCAAATAATAAACAAACTACAATGAACAAATTACAAACAACACACAATAAACAATCCCAAAATTGTAAACAAAACCTGTTTGGTCATTGTAATTTTGGAATTGTGATTTGTTTGTAATTTGTTATTTGTATATTGTAATTTGTTTGCCCTCTGGAATTTTCCTTTTAGGAAAATTCCGAGGATTTAGTCCCCGCAATCTTTCAGATTGCAGGAGATACTTTGCATCTTGATTATTGGTTATTTCGGCAGACTCATTTTAATTTAAATATATATAAAAATGTCTAAAACTCCCGCCATATACGGTTTGTTAGGTTTTCCGGTGAGTCATAGCCTTTCCCCGGCAATGCATAACGCCGCGTTCCGCTATCTTAATATTAACGCGGAATATAAATTATTTGCTACCAAACCGCAAGATTTAGAAAAATTTATCACTTCTTTAGAAGAGCAAAATATTTCCGGCATAAATGTTACAGTTCCCTATAAAGAAAAAGTATTAAATTTTGTCGAAATTGATAAGGGATTTTTTCATCTTAAGCAAATAAAAGCAGTAAATACAATAATAGTCAAAAACGGTATTTTGAAAGGATTTAATACTGATATACCGGGGTTTGACAGGGATTTAGTAGAGAAAAACGGTAAACCTGAAAATAAACGAGTAGCTATATTAGGTGCCGGAGGCGCATCACGCGCTGTTACTTTTGTTTTGGCGAATGCTAAAGCTAAAGAGATAGCTATATGCGATATTGACAAAAGTAAATCACAGAATATAGTGGATTTAATAAAAAGTTTATTTCCTGATTTTCCTATATATGCTGTAGATAAGATAGAGGAACTTAAAATTCAAGAGAAAGATCTGCTTGTTAATACGGCTCCGATAGGCATGAAGCCCGAAGATCCTTGTCTTGTTACGGAGAAAATGCTGCACAAAAATTTATTTGTTTATGATCTTATTTATAATCCTTCGGAGACAAAATTGATAGCATTAGCGAGAAAAATAGGTGCACAAACATCAAATGGTTTAGGTATGCTTTTATACCAAGGTGCGATTGCTTTTGAATATTTTACAGGAAAAGCGGCACCTGTTGATGTTATGTGTAAAGCACTTAAGGAGGGGTTAAAGAATGCCGGAAATCATAAATAAAATTTTTGTTTTTATTTTTGGAACCCTTGTCGGTAGTTTCTTGAATGTTTGCATTCATAGGCTGCCGAAAGATATGTCAATTATAAAACCCGGCTCACACTGCCCGCATTGCAAAGCCCCAATACATTTTTACGATAACATACCAGTGGTAAGCTATCTTATCCTTTGGGGCCGGTGCCGTAAGTGTAAAGAAAAAATATCTTTTAGATACCCTTTGGTGGAGGTAATTACCGGCGTATTTTTCTTAGCGCTTTACTTTCATTCCGGTTTTTCTTTAGAGCTTATAAAGTATATGTTCTTTTTTTCTCTGCTTATTGTTGTCTCCTTTATAGATATTGATTATCACGCTATACCTGCTTACCTATGTTTTATCGGAATTTTAGTTGGGTTGTTGTTTGATTTTGTGATTACTGTAAATTTAGTAAAGTCCGGAAGTTTTAGCGGTTTAAACCAGCTGCCGATATATAGCAGCCTTAAAGCGTTGATTTTTGGCCTGGGCTTTACTTATCTTTTTAAATTTTTTGGTGATATATTTATTAATTTATATCTCGCGTTTCGCAAGAAAGAATCAATTGAAGGAGAAAAAGAATCGCTCGGTTTAGGTGATGTTGATTTTATGGGTTTGGTGGGAGTTTTCCTGGGCCTGAAAGCGGTTATTTTTGTTTTTTTTCTTGCGCCATTTTTCGCGCTTGCTTATTCAGTGGTTGCGATATTTTTTAAGAAATCACATCTTATCCCTTACTTACCATATCTTTCTTTAGCGGCTACGGTTATGTTTTTTTGGGGAAATCAGATAGAGAAATTTGTAGGATTTATTTTTTAATGAGCGCAACATTTTTTCAAGCCTAGACTGTCGTAGACAGGCATGGCGCAGGAAAAATGTTAGCGCGAATTAACCCCGGCGAGCGTCAAAAAATTATGGAACATAATTTTTTGACATCCCCTGCGAGCCGGGGTAAAGAAAAAGTGTGGAGGTAGAACATGCGCATATTAACCGCAGGAGAGTCACATGGTGAATATCTTGCTGTCATAATAGAAGGTTTTCCAAAAGGTGTTAAGATAGAACAAGATTTTATAAATTATGAATTAAAGCGCCGGATGCAGGGCGCGGGCCGCGGGAAACGAATGTTTATTGAGGATGATAAAATAGAAATAGTTTCCGGCCTTCGCAATAAAGTTTCTCTTGGAAGCCCCATAACTGTATTATTAAGAAATAAGGATGTAAAAATATTTACGCAAAATAAAGATGATTTGCCTTTACTTTCCATACCGCGGCCGGCACACGCGGATTTAGCCGGAGCGCTTAAATATAAAGAAGCTGATATTAGAAATATGCTTGAACGTGCTTCTGCGCGCGAAACAGTCGGCCGTGTTGCCGCCGGCGCGATATGCAAGCAGTTGCTTTCAAGTTTCGAAATAGATATTGCAAGTTTTACAAGCAGTGTAGGAGAAGCGGTTTCTTTGGTTAAGCCCAAAAGTGTTTCTGATATAAAAAACAAAATAAAAAATTCTCAGTTAAATTGTATAGATCAAGTAGCAGAGAAGCTAATGCTTCGTGAAATTGAAAAAGCTGAAAGCCTTAAAGACAGCTTAGGTGGCATTGCGGAAATCTGGATAGATGGTGTACCTTGCGGCCTTGGAACTTTTATGCATTTTGATAACCGGCTTGACGCGAAACTTAGTTTTTATCATATGAGCATCCCCGCGATAAAAGGGGTAGAAGTCGGCCTTGGCTTTGAATACGCAAAAAAAACCGGCTCCGCGTCTCATGATGAGATTTATTACACAAAGCCCAAAGGTTTTTACAGAAGTACGAACAATTCAGGCGGGATTGAAGGAGGCATAAGCACAGGAGAACCAATTGTTGTAAGAATAGCAATGAAACCCATTGCAACTTTAAGAAAACCGCTCAATTCTGTGGATGTTATAACAAAGAAAAAAGAAAAAGCCATAGTTGAGCGTTCCGATACTTGCGCTATAGCCGCTTGTGGGGTAATCGCGGAAAGTATGTGCGCAATAGCGATAACGGAAAGCCTTTTGGATAAATTTGGCTGCGATACATTGGATGAGATAAAAGCCAGTTATCGTAACTATGCTAAAAATCTTGACAATTTATAAAATTTCTGTAATTTATAAATGAAGCCAATATTTTTTCTGGGCTATGGCTGCTTTTTTGGGCAGTCTAGGATTGAGTATTAATCTCATTACCCCGCCTCACAAAAAGAGGCTGAAAAATTCTCTTTCCCTGGAATAAGAAATTCCAGGGACTACGTGATAATTTTTCAGCGTTTGAGCGGGGTTAATTCACTCTATCATTTTTCCTTCGCCACTATAGGCTCGGAAAAATGATGAGTTCATTAAAAAAAGAGGGGGTGAGTAAAAGTTATGATTAAGTTGACAAGAATTGTATTATCTGTTTTATGTTTAATGATGTTAGGACAATTAGGTTTAGTTAATTCCTTTGCTCGAAGCGCAAGTGTTTCTCCTGTTGAACAATCAAAAGAAGAAATTTTTGTAAAGGAAGGTTCAGGGGAAGTAATTTCTGTAAATACCACCGCTAAAACTGTAGTTGTAAAAATATCTCAAGATGAAAACAATGGTTCTTTCCAGGAAGTTGCGCTCACCATTGACGATGATACGATGATTACCAGTCAAGATTCGACTTTAAGTATTTCCGATTTAAAAGCGGGTAACAAGGTAACGGTAATTTATGAAGAAAAGAGTGATGGCACGAATGTGGCAAAGTCGATCTTGGTTAGTTAATATTTTAGGGGAAACAGGGAGGCATAAAAGATTTTTTAATAACCAGAAGGAGAGGAAGATGAAAAAACTTGTGTATCTCGTGGTGTTTGCATTAACGTTTAGCGTTTCTTGCGCGAAAAAAGCCGAAAAGAAGGTAGATGCGCCTCTTGAATCAGAAATAATTTCCTTAGAGACAAATCCTGTAACGCTTGACGCTCAGCCTCAAGGGACAATCATGACTACCAAAGAAGGCGTTCCTGTTGAAATGGGGAAAGACGCGTTATCAGCCCAGATTCCGGTAGAAACTGCAAGCGCGCCTGAAAAACCAAGCGCAGAAAATATTCAAACTGCTTTGAAAAATGCCGGGTTGTATACAGGAAATGTTGATGGAAAAATAGGCCCAAAGACGAAGAAAGCCATAGAAGAGTTCCAGCAGCAAAATGGTTTAACCGCTGACGGCAAGGTTGGCCTAAAAACATGGGATAAATTAAGAACTTATTTGAATAAATCTGCTGAATCAGCATCAACAGCAATTAAGAATTAAGATAATCCCAAAAGTAAACAAGCGGATTTTTATTTCAAAGTAGGGAACGGTTTTAAACCGTTCCCTACAAATTTATTCCTCGCGGCGCTAAAACTCCCCTTTTAAGGCGGGGTTTATAAGGTGTGCCGCTTGGGGGTTAGCCGTGCTAATACCCCGCCTTAAAGTCTAACAGGACACCCTGATGGGTAGGCCCTTTCCTTTAAAGGAATAGGAAGGGCCATCCTTATGGATAGGCCGGAGATTTATGGAAGGCTTTGCTTGGTTTTTCTATCCGTTTTCTTATTTGACATTTACAGAAGAAAGCATAGAATAATCTAAATTTAACAATAAGTATTCTCTGATTTAAAAAGGAGGTTCGAAATGTTTTTAAGGATTATTTTTTCAAGCATACTGATTCTTGGATTGGTCGGATGCGCAACCGGTAAAAAAGGCGTAACTGCGGGTTCTCAGGCGCAGGAGTTACAGGAAAAAATTTCAGATTTAGAAAAACAATTACAATATAAAGATGAAGAAATTCGCGATTTGGAAGAAAAATTATCTAAAGGAAAGGCTTCTGAATCAGGCGAAATAGTTAATGCCGCGGAAGTGGATATTACCAAAGTTACACCAAAAAACATTCAAGCAGCATTAAAGAATGCCGGATTTTATGCCGGAACACTGGATGGAAAAATTGGCAAAAAAACAAAAGAAGCCATAAAAGAATTTCAAAAAGCTAATGAGCTCAAAGCTGATGGGGTAGTGGGTAAACAAACTTGGTCAAAATTGCAGAAATACATTCAGCAATAGAAAATATTTTATGAGTAAAAATTTATCAGCAGCGAAAAAATTAATTTTATCCGGCCTTGTTTTTTCTTTTGTTATCGGCAGCGTATTTGCCGGTACTAACGAGGAAAGAAAGAAAGAAGATTTAAAAAAATTACAGGAAAAATTTACCTGGTGGCCTTCAGATGCAAAGCCATCTCCTGTGAAGGATGAAGTAACCGGCGGTTATTGGTGGTGGCCGGCTACGCCGGGCGAGGCAAGGCCATGGGGTAATCGTGGTTATATTTATGTTTATAAGATAATTTTTGATTATAAGGAAGAAGAGCTGCCGCCTCCACAGCCGCAGGAAAAAAGAGCGTCTTTGCTTATTAAAAAGATAATTAAAAATGTAAAAGTATATTTTGGTTATAACAGCTCTAAATTAAGAGAGGATGCGACAATTATCCTGGATAGTGCGGTAAAAACTCTTGAAAAGAATAAAGAGGCTGACATTCTTATAACCGGTAATTGTGATGTGCGTGGTTCTGAGAATTACAATTTAGAACTTGGCCGTAAGCGCGCTGAGGTTGTAAAGAATTTTATGATTGATAACGGAATTCCTGAAGAAAGAATTCGCATTATAAGCAGGGGCAAACTTGATGCTATTTCATCTGTGACTGATTTAGAGGGTATGCAGAAAGACAGAAATGCCCAGTTTATGATTGCCGAGGTTGAGGAAGTAATGATTCCTTATGCCGGAGGAGGTAGCCAAAATGAAGATCTTCCTGCTGACGCAAAAATGATAGAGGAAGGTAAGTACATTGAAGAGCAGGAAGAGCCGGTTGAAAGTGAACTTAAAGTTTCAACAAAAGAATATACGATTAAAAAGAACGATTCTCTTTGGACGATAGCCAAGCGCGAATTGGGCAGCGGTCATCGTTGGAAAAATATTTACGAAATGAATAAGGATGTAATTAAAAATCCAAATAAGCTCAAAGCCGGTAAGAAAATACTTATTCATGTTGAGTAGTTAAAATAAAAAAACAATGAAGACGCTGATTGTGGCTCAAAAGCTATGGTCAGCGTTTTCTAGTTTTATTAGAGGTAGAAATGAGGACAGTAGCGCTTTTATTTGTTTCAAATATTTTTATGACTTTTGCCTGGTATGGGCATCTAAAGTATAAAAATTCTCCTCTTTGGATTGTGATATTTATAAGCTGGCTTATCGCGTTTGTGGAATATTGTTTCCAGGTCCCAGCAAACCGCATCGGCCATTACGAGTACAGTGCGGCCCAGCTTAAAACAATACAGGAAGTTATAACCTTAATAGTTTTTAGTATTTTTTCTGTTACCTATCTTAAAGAGGGCTTAAAATGGAACCACGCAGTAGGATTTTTGTTGATCATTTTAGCTACGGTATTTATATTTAAAAAATGGTAACCTCGGGAGGTTAAAGATGAAAAAAAGCTTATTTCTGTTGATAATTTATCTTTTAGTCACGGGTAATTTGTATGCTCAACAAACAGAAGCTCTTAACGGCAACGGCTGGAAATTGCTTAATCGATATATAGAGGGCCGAACGATGCGCATGGTACTCGTTCAGGGTATTATTGCTGGTTCGCAGGTTATGAATACGGATCGTGCCAGGGAGGTTTATCCTTCAACCGATTACAATGGGCTTGCTGCGATGCTTGATGATTTTTACAGTGATGATAAAAATCTGTCAATAGCCACTCCCTATGCTTTATACATTGTTTCCATGAAAGTTAAAAACCGGCCGAAAAGCGACATTGATGAGGCAATTAAAAAATTTAGAGAAGGTTTAAAGATGCAATTTCTGGAAAAAGAAAAGGTAAAAAAGTGAACCTTTTTACCGTAAATAGCGAAATATTTTTTAAAAAGTTTTGTTAAGGTTTATTGCTTCGAAGCCCTAACAGCGTTTTATTTTGCGATGGGCGAAGAAGAATAATTTTTAGAAAATATTTTTATCTATTGTTGACATAATGAAGCAATATGATAAATTAAAAATTAATGATAGAGAAGCGTAATTATCATAGATTGAGCAAATCGTCAATTGTAAGATTCAGATTTTCTAAAAGCCATTTAGGAATGTCTTCTCGTAGCGAAAACATTTGCGAAGAAGGCATACGCCTTGCAACCTTGCAAAGGCTTCTCCCCGGTATGATTGTCGATTTAAATTTCCAACTACATGAGTTTACACCGCCGATTTTAGCTACCGCCAAGGTAATGTGGCAGAATGACAGGGATAATATTTACTATCCTTTTGCAGTGGGCTTAAAATTTACCAAAATCGATTCAGAAGACCGCGCGAGAATCCGCAATCATATTAAAACCGCAAACAGAGAAACCTCTTTTAGTATTCATAAAACCAGTCATTAAACCTTCGTGACCCCGCCTCGCAGAAGATGCGACAAAATTATCTTAGATAATTTTGCTCTGGCGTTTGAGCGAGTGTTTCATTACCCCGAAGTGCCTGTATACTCAAAAAATCTCTCACAAGAGTACTTGTTCGATATTTTTTGAGAGCACTTCGGGATAATTCGCGCTAACATTTTTTCTTCGCCACTACCGGCTCGAAAAAATGTTGCGCTCATTAAAAATTGGTTGCGCATACGCTTTCCTATGCTATAATTCCCTATCCATCCTCGCACTAATACCGCCTATGGCGGTATTAGTGCAGGGTTTCGCTTGAAGCTCAACTTTTGACAATCGTTGTCCCGTAAGGGGCATTTTAAGTGCCGAGATAGCTCAGTCGGTAGAGCGAAGGACTGAAAATCCTTGCGTGGGGGGTTCAATTCCCTCTCTCGGCACTGTTTTTATTTAGAGATTTTATACCGCAACATCTGTTATCCCCATCGAAGTTAAAATGCCTACCTGATTTTTTGTCCAGAAAATATTTATATATGGATGAAGCAGAGCTAATAGTCCGGTGCATAAATAAAGATAAAAAAGCTTGGGATATTTTTGTTGAGCGCTATGCTAAGTTGATTTATTGGGCAATCAAAAAACGTTTTAGCGCAAGTTCGTTTAGTTTTAATGAATACGATGCGCAGAATGTTTTTCAGGAAGTATTTCTTACGCTTCTTGAGAATGATAAACTTGTTCAAATAAAAGATACAAAATTAATTAGCGGATGGCTGGCAATGGTCGCTTCAAATAAGACGATTGATTTTATGCGGGAAAAAATCAGTTCCAATCAATATTTCGCTGCCGGATTTGTTTTTGCGGATAACGAATGCAGCCAGCAATTGCTTAGTAGAGAAATAACCGGAATAGTAAAAGAGCTCATTGATGGCCTTCGGGATAAAGAAAAAATTATTATTTCTTTAAATCTTTTTGATGGTAAAACGCATCAAGAAATTGCCGATATGCTTGGTGTTTCGATTAACACGGTTTCTACCACAATTGCCCGCGTCAAGGAAAAACTTAAGAAAGAATTAGAAAAAAAGGGAATAAAATAATTAAAAATAAATGAAAGAAAATAGCCGGTTGATACGTCTATTAAAGAGGAGAGGCAGATGACGGAAGGCGAAAACATCATAAAACAATACCTAAAAGCAAGTTTAGGAGAAAACAGTATGGAGAAAAGTGTTGATTGCCCTTCTGAAAAAGTTTTGCTGGACTACCTGGAGCAAAAGCTGTCCGAATATGAGCTAAAAACTTTAGAAGGCCACATTAGTGGCTGCGGGTTTTGTCTTTCTCAGCTTAGCCTGGCATATGAGGCAGAAAGTATGCAAGGGGGTAAAACTTTGCCACGTTTACCTGAAGATTTAGTTGAGAGGGTAAAAGGCTTTGTGAAACCCGGCAAAGATAATAAAACTTTTCCAGTGGCTAAAAAACGAAAGTTAAAGAAAAATTTGTTTCTTGCGGCAGCGATAATATTTTTTGGCCTATCTTTTGTAATCCATAGGTATTTTATGCAATTTTTAGCCGCAGGGTTAATTTGCGGATTTCGCTGGGCAATTGATAGCGAACAGGCGCGCACTCTTATTATGGTTATAGGTTCCTGGCGAAAGCATTCTCACGATGACGACGATGAAATATCAGAACGCCTGAAAGATAGATTTTCTAAAAAAGATTTGTAAACCCACCCTTCTACTCAAAATTACCCTATATAAATCAACACTTTCGTCAAGAAAAAATTTTAAAAATTTTTGAAAGAATTTTTGCCTCTTTTACGTCTATTAAGTAAAGGGGTTTAAAAGTATCTAAATCACCGTTTTTAAGAAAGGGGAGGGGCTTACCATGGAATTGGAGTTTAAAGTTTCAAGGCTTCATAAGTTTGACGGCACCGGCGCTTTAAAGGCTATGTGTGATCTTTCAATTTCCGATCAACTTGTGGTCAAAGGTTTCAGGATTGTTGACGGAAAGAATGGTTTGTTTGTTGGTGTGCCGCAGGAAAAAGGTAAAAATGGCAAATGGTATGACAATGTCTTCCCACTAACGCCTGAAGTCCGCGAAACCATCAATAAAATCGTGCTTGCGGCGTACCAGGCCGACTAAATATCTGCCTTAAGCTTGCGCCAAGGCAGCTTACGCCTGGCGCAAGCTCTTTTGAGGCCACAAATTGTGACCTCAAAGTTAGGGATGGGTCTTTACAGGAAGAAAAACTATTAATTACGAAAACTTGAAGTCACAAATTGTGACTTCAAGATGGGAGAGCTATGAAAAGCGTTATGAACATTGAAGAAATGGTTAAACAAAAAATCTATTTAATTAGAGGGCAAAAAGTAATGCTTGATAGGGATTTAGCTGAGCTGTATGGAGTTTCTACGAAAGTATTAAATCAAGCAGTTAAAAGAAATACAGGCAGATTCCCGGCAGATTTTATGTTTAGGTTAACAAATAAAGAAAAAGATAAACTGGTCACAAATTGTGACCGGTTCAAAACTTTAAAACATTCGACGGTAACACCCAGCGTTTTTACAGAGCACGGCATTTTGATGCTTTCTAGTGTTTTGAATAGCGAACACGCAATACAAATTAATATAGCTATTGTGCGTATATTTATCAAATTACGCGAAATATTTTTTAATCATAAAAAGTTGGCCATCAAGTTGAACGAATTAGAACGAAAAGTCGAAGATCACGATAAAGAAATAGAAGCTATTTTTGATGTCATCCGTGAGCTTATGGAGCCTGTTCCACAAAAGCCAAAAGGAAAAATTGGTTTTTGTAATGATTAAAATAAAATATTTTCCCAATTGTGTATTGATGAAAATAAAAAACAATTTGACAAATCATCAAATTTATGTTAATCAAAATACATTGTTCTTAGCATGATTATCCGGCATCATAAAAATATAGTGATAGGGATAATGGAGGTTATATGAGTAATTTGAGAGGTGTTTGCAGAAAACTGTTGCTTCTTATCTGTTTCTTAGGCCTGCCTCATAGTGCATTTGCGGTTTTTGTAAATGTACAAGACATCGATGACGCGCACATAAAAAGAATTGCCATCTCGCCATTTGATGAAAACCTCATTTATGTTGGTTCAAAAAATGCACTTTTTAAAAGCATTAATAAAGGGAAAAAGTTTCAAAAAATTTATGTTTTTAAAGACGAAGAGCTATCGCATATTAATTTTGATTCGGTTAGTGCTAATACCGCTTATGTTGCTGCCACAAGGCATTTGTATAAAATAACCGATAAAATAGATATGGTCTTTCGTTGCGCTGATGAGGATTCTATCCTATGCGTTGCCAAATATAAAGATGGAATATATGTTGGAACCACCGGCGGGCTTTATTTTAGTTCCGAGGATATTTTGAAATGGCAAAAAATCGGCGGCTTAACTGACGCCATCGCAATTAATTATATTGAACCAGCCGAAGATGGTTTATATCTTGCTACAAATAAGGGAATATATTTTCTGAAAGATAAAGATAATATTAAACGGATATTTGTTTTGCGGGATCAGGAAGTTGAAGGCGAGGAAGGAAGCGGTATAATCGCGAATATCGTAAAAGTTGATATTTTTGATAAAAATAAAATTTGGCTTGGCGCGACTAATGGGATTTTTTTATCTAAAGATAAAGGAGAAAATTGGAATAAACTTTATCTGGGTAGTTTAGATAGTTTAAATATTGTTTCTTTGGCACAGACTAAGCTGGAAGAGAATTCTATTTACGCCGGAACCCTAAAAGGATTTTTTAAAGCTGATTTAAAGGCGAATTCAGCGAAACAAATCTTTGAGGGTATTTATTCGGATGAAATATTTTGGGTAGCTTTTTCTCCTGGCGGAGAAATTTATCTGGCCACATCAAAAGGCTTATTTGAAAGCGCCTATTTTAGTGCCCCATCAAATAAGCGGACCATTGCTGAGGTGCTCAAAGGTGAGCCGTCGATACGTGAAATTCAACAGGCAGCTATACGTTACAACGAAACAAGCCCTGATAAAATAAAGCAATGGAGGCAGGCGGTGAAGGTTAGGGCGCTAATGCCCACGCTAAAACTTGATTACGATAAAACCATAACTACAGCTTTGGGCGCTACCTACGAACGGGTTAATGTCGGTCCGCTTGATTGGGGCGTGAGCTTTTCTTGGGATATTGCGGATTTAGTTTGGAATACTCATGAAACCGATATTGATACGCGAAGCCGGTTGAATACCCAATTAAGGCTTGATATACTTGATGAGATAAACCGGGTTTATTTTGAGCGTTTAAGAGTTAAAAGAGAAATTGTTTGTAATAATTTGCCGGAAGAAGAATTTTGTCAAAAAGATTTAAGATTGCAGGAATTAACTGCTATAATAGATGGGTACACCGGAGGGTATTTTTCAAAAAGAATCACTGAACTGGAAACACAACAATGCAAAACAAGCCAATAGTTCTGATAATGTGCGGAGGGAGGTCTTTAAGGCTTTGGCCGCTTTCTGAATATAAAAGCAAAAATTTCATCGATATTTTTGGTTTTTCACCTTTGGAATTTACCGTTAAAAGATTTCTAAAAATAACGCCCCAGGAAAATATCTTTTTAGTCGCAAATACAAGCGAAAAATCCGCATTAACGAAATTAAAATTAGTAAAAAAAGAAAATATTTTCTTTGAGCCGGACAGCAAAAATACTTCTGCGGCAATACTCTTTTCTTTGTTTAGCCTGAAAAAAAGATTCCCGCAAGATAAAGTCCTGATTATTTCTCCGGTAGATCATCTCATCAAAGAGGAAAATAATTTTTATAATGCTATAAACACCGCGGTTAATGTTGCTAAAGATGGCTGGATTGCTACTTTAGGCATCGAACCGACACATCCTACGCCAAATTTTGGTTATATCCAGGCAGGTGAAAAAGTCGGGGAAAATATTTTTTCTATCAAAAAATTTGTTGAAAAACCTACTTTGCTTGAGGCGGGAGAGCTTATACGTAAAGATAATGCTTTCTATAATAGCGGAATGTTTATTGTTTCTTTCTCCACGCTTGATCAGGAATATAAAAAATACAGCCGCAGTTATGACATTTTTGCGAATGTTTTTAAACGAGGCGGCAACTTTAAAGATATACGCGCCGCCTACAAAAAAATCGAGGACATACCGTTTGATAAAGCAATAATGGAGCATACTAAAAAAGCAAGATTAGTTAAAGCTAAATTTTTCTGGAAGGATTTCGGCTCTTGGCATGCGATATATGAAGTATTGCCTAAAGATAAAAACGGAAACGTCAAAAAAGGAAATATCTTTACCCACAACGCGAACAAAAATCTGATTTATCTTAATGACCCAAAAAAGAAAGTTTTAGTTATGGGCCTCGAAGATGTATTCTTTATCGACACTGGCAAATTCACCCTCCTTGCCCACCGCAATTGCCTGGATAATCTCAAAGCAGCTCTTAAAGAGTTCAAAACGCAGAAATAACCATTTCCACATAAAAGCTTGTTTGAGCCGCTATTTTGCTTATAATATCAATCTATGAACTATTTCTATGGTCCCGTACCGTCGAGGAGATTGGGGTTTTCGTTGGGCGTTAATCTGACGCCGAATAAATTATGTACATTTAACTGCATTTATTGCCAAATCGGTAAGACTTCAAAACTGACTGTCAAAAGATTTTCCTATGTGGATATGGCCAGTTTCAAAAGGCAGTTAGAGGAAATTATCCGTAAAAAACCAAGAATTGATTATATTTCTATTTCCGGCTCTGGTGAGCCCACATTGCATAAAAAGCTTGATTTGATAATCGATACCATAAAAACAATAACCAAAAACAAATACCCGGTTGTGGTGATAACTAATTCATCGCTTTTATACGATAAAGAAGTAAGGCATGAGCTTTTGTCCGCTGATTTAATCGTGCCTTCTCTTGACGGAGCAACGAAAAAAAGTTTCATCAAAATAGATAAACCGCAAAAAAGCATAACTTTTGAAAAGACAATTAACGGCCTTATTGATTTACGCAAAGAATTCAAAGGAAAAATCTGGCTGGAAATAATGTTAATTGGCGGCATCAATGATTCATTGAGTGAAGCTCGTAAGTTTAAAGCACTGATCAAAAAAATTAATCCTGATAAGGTGCAATTAAATTTACCGGTGCGGCCTTCCGGCGCAAAAATAACTTTCCCGGATTTCGCTAGAGTAAAAGCCATAAAAAAGATAATTGGCACAAGAGCAGAGATTGTTTCTTTATTTTATAAACAAGCGCAAAAGAAATTTTCCCAAAGTATTGAGCAGGATATTATAAAATATTTAAAGATTAGGCCAGCCACTTTAACCGATTTAGCCAAGTCGCTGGGGCAGGATAAAGCTTATTTGGAAAAACAGCTTAAAGCGTTAATGGTAAAGAAAATTATAAAAGAAAAAAATCATCACAATAAAAAACATTTTATTTATGATTAAGGATAATTTTACAAATATCATAAAACAAATACCTTCTGGCGTTGAGCTTGTTGTCGCTTCAAAAGCAAGAAAAGTTGAGGAGATAGAGCAAGTAATCATTTCTGGTGCAAAGATTTTGGGAGAAAATTACGTAAAAGAAGCCGAAAGTAAATATCTAAGTATCGGTAGTAATGTAAAATGGCACTTAATCGGCCATCTGCAAAAAAATAAAGCTAAATTTGCCGCGAAAATTTTCGATATGATTGAAACTCTTGATTCTCTTGAGTTAGCGAAGGTTCTTGATAAGGAATGCGCGAAATTAAATAAAGTGATGCCAGTGCTGATTGAAATAAATTCAGCAGAGGAGCTGCAAAAAGCAGGTATCTTGCCGAAAGATCTTCAAAATTTTTTAAAAGAAATTGCCGGATTAAAAAATATCTGCCCAATGGGTTTAATGACTATGGGCCCGGTTGTTTCTAACCCGGAAGGCATAAGGCCATTTTTTAAAATAACCAAAGATTTGTTTGAGCAAATAAAAAAACTTTATCCGCAAAATTCAAATTGGAAATATCTTTCTATGGGTATGAGCGATAGTTTCAAAATCGCGATAGAGGAAGGCGCTAATATTGTGCGAGTGGGGACTGCGATATTCGGACCAAGATAAGACAATTATTATTTGTGTAAGGTGTAAAGTGTAATGTGTAAAGTGAGTGTAATGGGCCTATGTGTAAAGCTATTACACAAATAAGCATTACACCGGCATTACACCTTACACGTTAAACTTTACACAAAAAATATATGCGAATCAAAATACTTTTTGACAAAGAGAAAGTAAATGATAGTTTTGAAAGCGGATGGGGGATTTCCTATCTGGTTGGTGATGTGCTTTTTGATACCGGAGAAAAATCAGAGTACCTTTTGCATAATATGAAAGCTTTAGGCGTAAAGCCGGAGGAGCTTAAAAAAGTAGTAATTTCCCATAATCATTGGGACCATCGCGCCGGGCTTTGGGGTTTATTAGAAATAAATAATAATTTGCAGGTTTACGGCTGCGCTGATTTCTATGATGAATTTAAAGATAAGTTTAAAAACTGCAATTTTGTAAAGATAGAAACTTTTCAGGAAATAGCCGGCGATATCTACACAACCGGGCCGTTTAAAACATCGCATAAAGGAACACCTGTTCTTGAGCAGGCTCTTATTGTAAAAAATAAAGAAGAAATTTCAATTATTTGTGCCTGTGGGCATATGGGCCTGATAGATTTAATAAATAACGTAAAAGCGTTATTTTGTGGCAAAAAAATAAATTTACTTCTTGGCGGTTTTCATTTTATGGAAACCGATATGCGTTTGGTGCAATATGTAGTCAGTGAAACAAAAGAATCAGGCGTGGAGAAAATTGCTCCGGCGCATTGCACCGGAAGCGAAGCCGCTCAACTATTTAAGGACTTATACGGGAAAAACTTTATTACCATAAAAACCGGAATCGAAATCAAAATATAATGGTAGAGAGCTATTATAATTTTTTGTTTAACTCCCTCACGAAATTTTTTATTTCCCAGAAATCTCTTATTGTTTCCTGCTGAAAGAATCCAAAAATTGAATTATTGTGTAAAAGAGGTTCTTCGAATTCCTTTGGGTATTCTTTAAAAAGTTTAGTTCCTGGAACCGGAGAAAATTCCGCTAAAGATACGCGCGCGCCTAAAGAATTTAAAAACACCACATCTTTGCGCAAATCTTTAAGGTTTTGGCGGGGAAATCCTAGTAGCAGGTAAGCACTAAATTCGCCGTTTTTAAAACCGCTGTCTTTTAACGATCCTATGCCTTTTACTAAATCCTGCCGGTTTACTTTATCTCCCCATAGTTTTTGTAAACTTGGATCAAGTGTTTCCAGCCCAAAGTGAGGATTGATGAATCCGGTATTTTTTAAAAGTAGAGCCATTTCTTTATCAAGGAATCGAAGATGCAAAGCGTTAGGTGTATGAAAATTTATATTTAATTTCAATTTATCTATTTCTTTTAATATTCCTTTTGCATATTCTGGTTTGTAAAAGAACGCGTCATCGTAAAGCACGAAATGTTTTATCCCTTTTGCCGCGTGTTTACTGATAAAATCTACGATCTTATTTTCAGGTAATCTGAAGAATCTCGGGAATAATTTTTTTATCGCGCAGTAATTACAGTTAAAAGGGCAACCCCAGGAAGTTCTTAGAACCGCATAATCTAAATTTTTGTAGAAGCCTTCGTATGCCTGAAGCGTTTCGTAAAGTTTTTCGTATTCATAACTTATGCCGATAAGCTTGAAGAAATCTTCTAACACGTCATTACCAAAAACAAAATCGCACCCGCTTTTTGCTTTTGCGTGTTTGCTGCATAATGTTGCATAGGTGCCTCCTAAAATTATTTTTACTTCAGGAAATTCTTTTTTAATAATATTTACCGCTTCGATAATTCCCGGGTACCAATAGGTCATTGAAGAAGTTATAAGCACAAAGTCCGGTTTTTTGTTTTTAATTTGCCCCTTAAATTTAGTCAGGCTGATGCCGTATCTTTTGAAATGCCGCGGTATAGATTTAAATACCGAAGGTTTTTCAATTATTTCGTTATAGTATTTTCCCCTGCCAAAAGCGGCGCTGGTTGTTTTTTCTTCAAGACAGTCAACATAATCTACATTTATCCCTTTTTGCTGAAGATAGGTGAGGATGACTAAAAAACCATATGGTTTTAGCCAGAAATCATAAGCGGCAAAATCGTATATCCAGGGATTTATCGCTAGGATATTCATCTTTTTGTTTCAGCTTGTATATGATAACTTCGGTATTCTTTAATTGCGTAATTATTTCCGTATACTTTCTAATGATGGATCTAGCAAGAATGAACAAGCTGTGGCTTCGCCGCAGGGTAGATACATCGCGATAATTATAACAGATGTGATATAATATTAAAATTATTTAGGTTAAGGTTTAGGCTAAGGTTGAGGACAGAATGCTAGAAAAAATTTTTAAAAAAACAATCAGCGATTACGGTTTGGTGGAGAAGAGGGACCGGATAATCCTTGGGGTTTCCGGAGGGCCGGATTCTTTGTTTATGCTTCATCAATTCAACAATC
>JBAYMZ010000002.1:0-20579 GCA_041663385.1 Candidatus Omnitrophota bacterium | reverse complement strand
TCTTTAAAAAATTACGGTTATTCTCCTTGTCGTCCAAGGCTCCCTCTAAAAGCGTTTCTACAAACCCCTTGATAGAAGTAAGCGGGGTTTTTAACTCATGCGACACATTCGCCACAAAATCACTTCGGATAGTCTCCAGCCTTCGTATCTCGGTTATGTCATGTATGACTACCAGACATCCACTGACAGCATTGTTTTCAAAGGTCGGTGTAGCATTAACTTCAAATATCTTACGTACCGGAAAAATCAAACTTACTTCTGTCGAAAAAGACTCGCCCCTATCTAAAACATTACTTATAACTTCATAAATATCATTATTACGTATTGCTTCAAGAAAAGCTCTCTCCTCAATTTCTTTTCTTGAAATATTAAATATTTTTTCAATGGTGGGATTGATAGAAATTATGCGAGATGCTTTATCCACGACAATTACACCCTCAATCATACTATCAAAAACAGCAGCAAGCTTTTGATTCTGCGCTCTTGCCTCTTTAATTTTGTCTTCTAGGCCTTGCGCCATTTTATTTAACGTCAAAGCAAGCTCTCCGATTTCATCTTTAGAAATCTGTGTTATCCTGCGGGTAAAATCTCCTTTGGAAAATTTGTGGGAAACCTGAATCATCCTGTTAATCGGGGAAATTGTGCGGCTTGCTACAATAGAACCCAAAACAAAAGCAAACACAAGCGCAAAAAGCATACCGATAAGGACTATCTTTCTGATTGTGAATAAAGTCTTTTGCACGCTCTCTAAGGGAAGCGCCAATCTCACCACCCCCGGAATCCCCGCCCTATCCTTAATTGGCAAAGCGACATAGAGCATGTTTATTCTAAGCGTAGCTGAATAACGCATGTCTACGCCAACAGAACCGGTAAAGGCGGATTTTACTTCCGGACGGTAAAGATGGTTTTCCATCTGCGGAATTTCTTCTTCTGGTTTTTCTGAATCAGCCAAAACCCTGCCCTTGTCATTAATTATAGTAATGCGGCTTTTTGTTTTCCCGCTTAGCGCTTTTATCAGGGATTCAAGGTATGGGGTATCTTCCGCTCTCAAGTATTCGGGTTTGATGTATCCCTCAATTAAATTGCCTTGAGTAATTAGAGAAGCTTGGATATTGTGAAGGGAATTTTCTTCGAGGTTTTTATCTAAAAAAAAAGCGATGACTCCAAAAGAAATCAAGATAACTAAGATATAAGAAAAAATCAGCTTAAATCCAAAGCTAATCTTCATATTCAAATCTATAACCGTAATTTTTCACGGTAATAATGCGGCTTGCCTCGCTTTTTAATTTTTTACGCAGCGTTCTGATGTGCACATCTACGGTGCGGGTTTGAATTTCTCCGGCATTATCAAACCCCCAGATAGTATCCAAAAGGTAATCGCGCGAAAGTACCCTCCCCTTTGCTTTTATAAGCGTCTTTAAAAGCTCAAACTCTTTTGCCGTAAGTTCTACAGGTTTATTTTTCACGCTTACCATAATCTTGGACAAATCAATTATCAAATCGCCTATTTTTAAAATCTCCAAAAGATTATCTTTATCTTTTGAACGGCGCAATATTGCTTTTATCCTGGCAATCAACTCTCTTGGGCTAAACGGTTTGGTTACATAATCATCCGCACCAAGCTCCAAACCCACAATTTTATCGGTTTCCTGGCTCTTGGCAGTAAGGATAATAATCGGAATTGATGATGTTTTATTTTCCTTTTTAAGCGTCTTACAAACCTCTAAACCATCGATACCAGGCAGCATCAAATCTAAAATAACAAGGTCAGGCAGGTTTTTAGCCACTAATTCTAAAGCATCTTCTCCATCATGAGCTGACAGAGTCTTAAACCCCTCTTTCTTCAAGTTATAGTCGAGCATCTTGACTATATCTTTTTCATCTTCAACAATTAGTATGGTTTCTTTCATTAGGGTGTTCGCTAAAAAACTGTGGGTTTATAAAATCTTTAAGAGCCTTACAGTAAACAAGAAAAAGGCTGTTTTCTCTATATGCAAATATGCATTATAGGGTTGGATGAAAAATTATCAAGCAAATTCGGCGTTTCAGGTATTAAGCGCCTAATTTTCTTAAAGGCCGGCGGCTGCGTAAATGCTCTTCAATTTGTTCTAATGTATACCCTTTTGTTTCCGGCACAAATAAACAACAATAAATTATCCCAAGAACTGTAATTAACGCAAAAAGCCAGAAGGTTCCTGGCTTACCCAACTTTTCAATCAAAGTAAGAAAAGTAGCCGCAACAAGCATATTAAATCCCCAGTTTGCCACCGTCGCTAAACTCATGGCTCTTCCGCGAATTTTAAGCGGATAAATTTCCGCGATTAACAGCCAGAATATGGGCCCGAGGCTAATGGCAAAGGAAGCAATATAAACTACAACACTGCCGACGGCAATCCATTTTAACATGCCTGATAAAGCAGTCATATTAAAAGCTATTCCTAAAACTGCCAAACTTATGGCCATGCCTGTCATACCTATATATAGTAACGGCTTGCGCCCTAATTTATCCAAAAGCCAGATGGCGACTAAAGTCATTAAAACATTAACCATACCTACGCCCACAGTGGCCAGTATCGCTACTTTATGCGAAGCAAATCCGGCAAATTCAAATATTGTTGGAGCGTAATAAATTATCGTATTAATGCCGGTTGCCTGCTGAAAAAAAGCTAAAGCGACACCAACGAAAAGCGCGGGCCTGACCCAAGGCGTAAACACCTCAGCCCAAGAGCATCCTTTATCAGTCATAGATTTGGAAATGTTCTGTATCTCATTATCCGCTTCCTTTTCCGAGCCGGTACGGCATAGCACTTCTTTAGCTTTATCAACCAATCCCCTGCTAACAAGCCAGCGCGGGCTTTCCGGAAGATAAATCATGCCAATAAGCAGAATCATCGCCGGAATCGCGCCTAAACCAAACATCCAGCGCCACTCGTTTTGTCCAACTGTAAGCATGTAATCAACCAGATAAGAAACAACGATACCGCAGGTAATCATTAACTGGTTTAAGGACACCAAAGAACCTCTTACATTTGCGGGAGAAATTTCTGAAATATAAAGCGGGGCGACATAAGACGCGACACCTATGGCTAGGCCAATTAAAAAACGACAGGCAACCAGAACAGGAATATTTGGCGAGAACGCGCTGCCAATAGCACCCAAAGAAAAAAGCAAGGCAGTAATCACAATACTGCTGCGGCGGCCAAGCTTATCCGCCATTGCTCCGCTAAAGGCCGCTCCAATAACCGCGCCAAGTAACACCGCGCTCACTACCCTCTCTACAAGAATAGAATTTAAATTAAATTGATCTTTAAGAAAAAGTATGGCACCGCTAATTACGCCGGTATCATACCCAAAAAGTAAACCTGCCAGGGCGGCGATAAAAGCAATAATATAAATAATAAAAATATTGCCTGAAGTATGGGGCTTGGACATTTCTGCCTCCTTGTATTTTAGGTTACGAAGGTTACATTGAAATCACTTGAATTAAGTGTAACTTTCGTAACCTGCGTAACTTTCGTAACCTTTTTAAAATGTCACGCCGACTCTTGCGCCGGTAACTAAAGCATTGCCGGTATCTTGATTGCCACCGTTAGGATTAATTATATATTGAAGATCCGGCTGAAAATACAGCCATTTATTGATGGCGATTTTATAGGTAGCCTCAACTATTGTTTCAAAGGTTTGTTTTTCTTGGCCGGCATCACTATGATGTTTATTCAATTGCCGGCTCCATTTGCCATAAGCAAAGCCTAAGCCGCTTACATCGTCATCGCGGCCGGGAATTAATCCTTTATAGGTAAGCCCCAAATCAAAGAAAAGCGGTATTTCGTTAACTCTCTCCGGCTGCCAGGTTGCCACAAAAAATGGTGTAAATCCCTGATCTTTTGTGCCAGGTTCCCGATAAAGCATTTGATCAAGATGAAGATAAAAACCGTAATTTCCGTAACGCCTCTTTTGCTCTAATCCGGTTTGGGCGTAAGAGTTGCCGTTAACATCCTGATACAAATCATTGAAACGGCCGGTAGAATAAAACAACCCAAGCTTGTAATTGCCTGGTAAACCCTCTGCTCCTTGGTATTGATTAGGTATATAACTAAACTCCTGAATAAAAAGAAGCCCTTTGTTGCCACCTAAAGAAAAATCCGCGCCATGAGCAGCCCTGCGGCTAATATCCGCATCTTGATAATAAACTCCACCTTTCCAGACGAAATCGTTTATCGGATGGACTTTCAACCGGGCTCCCCAGGTTGCGGTAGGATAAACCGTATAAAAAAAGTTTATCGGCAAGTTTATCGGGCACCCGTCAATGGAATTGGTAAGAAAAGTCCAGTAAAGCGGCGATTGTGAAAAATCATCTCCGGTGCCAAGCCTGCCGACTTTAAGGCTTAACTTATCCTGAAACATTGCCTGTTCCAGATAAAGGTTGTAAAGCTGGACATATTCTGAGCCGTAAATGCTTGAAGACGGAAAACGATTGCCGACATCGCCGGCAAGATTTTTTCCCTGGCGATATACACCTGAAACATGGAATTGCAATCCTTTTAAGTTGGCAAGTTTTTCAAGATCGGCATTAACATCCAGGCCCAAAGAAGAATCATAACGAAAACGGTTTTTTCGTATGCCCCCATGAACGTTGGTTAAAAGGTCGGTGGTATAATTACTGGTAATATCTATACCTTTTTCGCTAAGCTCTTTTCTTTTACCAGCCCAGTCGCCAAAAAAATTATCCCCGCCCCACCATGATTTTAATTGTTGAAAGAATGTGCTGAATTTTGAGGAAGAAGCTGTTGGTTCTTGCGCGAATACGCAGTTTTCTATCAAAAGAAACACTATCACGAAGTTGATAATTTTCTTCATTGCCCATATTATAACAAACGAAGGCAAAAATAACAACGCCCTATCTAAAACATAAACACGTTATTCATTTCTATACAAAAACACAAGTTTAAGATAGAATGTAAACCTTCAAGAAGACGCCCCTTATAAGCGTTTTCAGATATAAAAAAGGATTATCAAAAATGGCTTTAGTTAGCTTACAAGAAATTAATCTTGCATTTGGCGGGCCGCTTATTTTCGATTGCTTAAACTTGCAATTGGAACCTGGCGAACGCATCGCTCTGCTTGGCCGTAACGGTATCGGTAAAACCACACTAATGAGGGTACTAACCGGCCAACAGCAAGTTGACAGCGGCAAAGTTATTATACAAAAAGGAGTTCAGGTTACCCATTTGCCGCAGGAAGTGCCTGTAAATATCAGCGGAACTGTTTTCGATGTAGTTCTCTCCGGCTTGGGCCACCGCGCTGACTTATTGAACCAGCATCATCATCTTACTCACCGCCTGCAAACAGAATACACTCCGGAATTACTAAAACAACTTGACGTGCTGCAAGAAAAACTAACCGACACAAATAGCTGGGATGTAAATAATAACGTTGAAGAAGTTATCGCAAGAATGAAACTTGATCCGGATAGTGATTTTAATCAGTTATCCGGCGGGCAAAAACGCAGGGCACTTTTAGCAAGAGCCCTGGTGCTTAAACCGGAAGTTTTGCTGCTGGACGAACCAACAAATCATTTAGATATTGACTCAATGCTCTGGCTTGAAGAATTTTTGCTTGAATACCCCGGCACAGTTTTTTTTGTTACACATGACAGAATGTTTATGTCCCGCCTTGCGACAAGGATTATTGAGCTTGACCGCGGAAAATTATTCAACTGGGCCTGCGATTATAAAACATTCCTCGAGCGTAAACAAGCGGCGCTTGATGCTGAAGAAGCACGCTGGAATAATTTTGATAAAAAATTAGCGGAAGAAGAAATTTGGATCCGTAAAGGCGTAAAGGCAAGGCAGTGCCGCAGCGAAGGCCGCGTTAAAGCTTTGGAACGCTTAAGAGAAGAAAAAAAAGCGCAGCGCAAAGCGGAAGGCAAGGTTCGTATGCGAGCACAGGAGGTTGACCCTTCCGGCCACAGAATTGTAAAAATTTCACAGCTTGATTTTAGCTATGGAGAAAAACATTTGGTTAAGAACTTAACCACGCAAATAATGCGTGGGGATAAAATCGGCGTTATAGGGCCAAACGGCAGCGGAAAAACAACTCTGTTGCTTCTTTTATTAGGCAAGCTCGCGCCGCAAAAAGGAAAGGTAAGCCTGGGGACAAACCTCCAGATTGCTTACTACGATCAGCTTCGCGAGCAATTGGATGAAAATAAAACCGTTGCCGAAAATGTTAATGGGGAATCTGACACTATCGTTATCAATGGCAAGCCAAAACATATACTTGGATATTTGCGGGATTTTCTTTTTACTCCTGACCGGGCGCGCACGCCAGTTAAAGTTTTATCCGGCGGCGAACGTAACCGCCTTTTTCTTGCCCGGCTCTTTTCCAAGCCTTCAAATGTTTTGGTCATGGATGAGCCCACCAATGACCTGGATATCGAAACACTTGAGCTATTGGAAGAATTACTGCTTGATTACCCCGGCACACTGCTTTTAGTCAGCCACGACCGCGCGTTTCTTAATAATGTAGTAACTTCAACTTTTGTGCTTGAAGGTGGTGGCGTGATTAATGAATATCCCGGCGGTTACGACGATTGGTTGAGCCAGCGAAAACCTGCGGCAGCCATCCCATTAAAAGCAAAAACTGGAACTGAAATTTGTCCAGAAAAAATTTCAGCTCCACGAAAGCTAACGTATAAAGAACAGCACGAACTCGATAGTTTTCCGCTAATGATTGAGAAGATGGAAGCTGAACAAAAAGAGGTTTACACCCTTTTAACCAGCCTTGATTTTTACCAAAAAAATCCTGCCCAAATCGCCAAGACCAAAGCCAGATCGGAATTTTTATCAAACGAGCTCAAAAAGGCATACGAAAGATGGGAATATTTAGAGGGATTATCCGAATAGAATTTTTTTAGGCTATCAGTCTCTTCCGGCCAGTTTTAATCCCTCGCAGAAATCTCCGGTCTTTAGACCGGGGAGGCTTCGCTCTGTTTATTTTATTTGCCAACTTCTTCTAACCCGGGAGGAGTTTTTTTCCAATTATATCCTTGCGCCGCTTCTTCGAAACCTAAATCAAAAAGCCGGCGCATTTCAACAGGATCAAAAAGTTGTTTTGCTTTTGACACATAAGTTGCCGGGATATAAGCAAGGTTAAAATCTCCCCTGCCTAGTTGAGTAAAAGTATATACTTGATACATATCTCCGATACTTTGAGCATTGATCATTGTATCCATTGAACGGCCGGCGATAGCAGAAAGTTTGTCCGGAACTTCCTGCCATATCGCGTCAGCATAACCGTTCCTGATAATATAAATTTTATAGTGTATATTAGAAACATCCATTCCTCTTTCTTTAATTGCCCTGTCGCCGCCGCGGATGACATCGGAAAGGAAAAATACCTGCCTGACCACCCCGCCATCCACATGCATTTCGTCATACATCTTATCTTGGAACTCAACATTAAAATATACCGGCGGGAAAGCCATGGGGATAGACACTGATGCCAATATTACTTTGCGAAATAACTTTAAGGAATTAGCATCCCCGATTGAAGCAATTTTACCCATATCCCAAATAATAAGCCGCTGCGCGTCCAAATTGGTAGTTCCGACGTAAAGCCTGCGACCATTGTTATATTCAACAGCTATTTTTTTTAATAGGCCCTCATCAAAGTATTTTTCAATAAGCTGCACCAGCGGCCAAGTACTTGTAAAAGCATTATTGGATAGATGCATCCGCGCAACATCTCTTGTCGAATACTTTGTATAAAACTCCTTTAGCTTGCCATCATAATCAGTCCCCAAGAAGGCAAAGGGCGCAATTATCGCACCGGTACTTACGCCGGTAACAACTTTAAAAACAGGCCTGGCCCCTGAATGTGACCATCCGTTGAGCAAACCAGCTCCATAAGCTCCGTTGGCCGCGCCGCCGGATATCGCAAGCACGGAATAGGTACGGATTTTTTTAAAATCTAAAAAAGAAAAATTAGCTTTTTCTTCCTGTTCCAATAATTTAATAAAATCTTTTTTAAAAGAATCGCTGGGGATTCCGCCAACCGCGCGGACATCCTGGATGCCAAAGACATTTACATTATTAAGTAAATTTTCCGGGGTGGCATGACGCGTGGCTGCGCAGCCAGAAATAATGAAGATACTAAAAATCAGCCAACAAAAACGTTTCACGATTACCTCACAAATTGAATTTTTTGTAAATTTTCAACAATAAACGCTAAGCCTGTTTTTTTATTATACCATTACGCCTTATTGCTTATGAGGGTTCTTTTGAGGGAATCAACGAGCCTGCCTTTATGCATTTCCCGTTTTATAGCGGCAATTATCAAGCGGGGTATGACAACAGAAAGCGAAATAACCTCTCCAAAGGTAAAAAATTTTGTCACAAAAACATTCTTCCATAATATTTTTAAATATCGCGACGGGGTATAAAAAGAAAATTTTATTGTCCTGCCTATTTTTTTAAGCGCCGGGTAATCATACATATCAGAATACAACTCTCCTCTCTCGGTAACATGATACCCAGGAGTACTTTCGGCTAAAGCCCGAAGCGGAGAAAATTTTTCTATGCGCAATTTATTACAGGCAATAGAGTCAAGGCCAATTTCTTTGGCAAATTGAGAAATATAAAGCATTTCTTCTTTTGTCTCACCGATATTACCGTAGATAAAATAACCACTGTAATAAATCGGGTATTTATTGAGCACCTTAAAAGCTTTTCTTATGGTTGCCGAATCAAACCCCTTGTTTAACTGCGCAAGTATCCGGTCATGAGGTGATTCCACGCCCAAAAGAAGCGCTTTAAAACCGGCTTTAACCATCTTCTCTAAAAGAACAGGGTGATTAGCTATTTCCAAACGCGCCTGGGCGACAAAACGTTTTTTTATCTTATGTTCAATGATACCGTCGCAAAGCTTTTCTGCTCTTTTTATGTCGGCAAAAAGATTGTCATCGCTAAAAAGTATGACTTTAGCGTCTATTTGTTCTAACTCCTTAACTACGGACTCAACGCTGCGCGCGGAATAATTTCTTTTTTGCCCGAGAGGATTTAAATTGAAAGTGCAAAACTTGCAATTATAGGGGCAGCCTCTGGCGCTTAACACCGAGTCAAACGTAAGATTCATCACGTTAACGCCGTTTACGGTTAACCGGTAATCATTATTCCTCAAAGAACGATCAGGAGGCGTGATAGCGTCTACATTAGGCAAAGGACGATTGGGATTATGAATTATCATTCCATTCTCCCGGTATGAAATACCAAGAATATCTTTTAGCGGTTTTCCATTAAGTATTTCTCTTATTGTTTCTTCACCTTCACCTCGGACAATAATTTTAATCGGCGGGCAAATTCTAAAAAGCTCCTCAGTCATTTCTGTGGCCTTATATCCGCCAACGACCAAAGGAATATCATTAGGCATGCAGGAAAGCAGGCCGCAAATTTCCTTGAATTGCCGGTCCCAGCCAATAGCCACACAAATAATATCAATTTCTCTTTTTATGAAATCAAGCAAATGAATAGGGTTGGTTAAATCTTTTTCATAGCGTAAATCGAGTAAAGTTATTTTATCAACACAATCTTTTGCGCTGGCAGCAACGTATTCAAGGCCCGTAGGCGGAAATAACTTCATTACGCTGGTCGCGTGATTTTCAATGTATGGGTTTAAAAACAAAGCATGTTTATATTTCATAATGTATACCCTTATTCTTTTCTTTTAAATGCAGTAGGCCCTTTTGAAATTTTGCTAATTTCAAGAAAAGCAGATGATCAAGCGATAGACTCTTTGAGTTTATCGGGTTAAAGACTTTTTGTAACTGATATGGTGATTAAATATTCTATCTGATTTAGAAATATAATCAAACTTTTTATTACAAGAAACAAACAGGCTGGATAACTCTAACGCGGATACTTTTTGTGTTTTTATCGGCCGAATTCATCAGCTGCGGCGTTCATTAATCGGCAGAAGAAAAATAAAAGTGCTCCCCTTCTCTAATTCTGATTCTGCCCAAATCTTTCCACCATGTTCATCAATTATATCTTTCGATATGGCCAACCCCAGGCCGGTTCCTCCGGGCCTACGCGTACCGGTTATTTTTAACTGCTCGAAACGCTTAAACAACCGCGGCAAATCCTTTTTTTCCATGCCCGGGCCGGTATCCTGAACACTAACAGTAATGAAGTTATCTTCGGATGATCTATAATTAGTAGAAACAGTGATTCCCCCATGTTCAGTAAATTTGATAGCATTATTAACCAGATTAGTCAAAACCTGAACAATCCTGTCCCGGTCGAATTTAATAACAGGAAGATTTTCTTTTAACTTCAAGTCCAACGTTAATCCTCTCTGCCGGCAAAGCGGATCCATTGTATCCTTTATCTCCTCTATCAACGAATTCATATCATTTTCCCGCATATCAAATAACATTCTGCCGGCTTCGAGTTTCTGAAAATCAAGCAATTCATTAATAAGCCGTACCAACCTGTCTACATTTCTTTTTGCCGTATCAAGGAAATCCTTCTGCTCATCATTAATGACGCCGGATAAACCATCAAGAACTATACTTATAGACTCTTTAAGCGCGGTAAGCGGGGTGCGCAGCTCATGCGAAACTGTTTCAAGGAACTGGTCTTTAAGAATTTCCAAGTTTTTAATCTCAGTAATATCACGCACAGTAGCCTGCAGTACGTTTTCACCTTGAAGTACCATTCTCGTAAGAAGTACTGTAGCAAAAAACTCCGATCCATCTACCCGTTTATGAATCCACTCAAAAGAATTCGAACCTTTTTCCATCGCGATTGCCATCATCTCCCGTGATTTATCAAGAGAGCGTTTTCCATCAGATTGGAACTCAGGCGACAAATCTTCCGGCGCCAGCGCAACAAATTGTTTTTCATCTTTACAGCCAAACATTTCTATCGCAGACGCGTTAGCATCAAAAAATCCTTTTTCAACTGTAAGCATCATTATGGCATCTTTTGACGATTCAAAAATTGTTTTAAATTTCGCTTCACTCTCACTAATCGCCTTCTCTCTAACAGCAGTCTGAACAGCTCTAACTACGCTATTGGCAATATTCCCAAAAAGCGCATATTCTTCGGCAGAGATCGCAAAACGTGAGAATAACGCTATTACACCCATTGGCGCTTCATCCGGCCGCTGTAATCTAATGCCGGCAAAGGAAACCAACCCCAAATCTTTGGCCCAGGCACGGTCATGGACACGAATGTCATTTGTTACATCGTTAGTAAGAAAACTTGGATATTCACCCGAAGCAATGCCGCCAATCTTGTAACAGCCAAATGGCACACGGGCATGCACGCCGCTATCGATGTGGGTATAACGTCCGGAACTCGCGACAAGGTGCAAGCACTTATCCCTGTAACGGCACATGTGGGACTCTTCAGTAGCCACCGCGTGGACACAACCCTTATTACAACGATCCCCTTTAGAAATAAGCCATATGCGGCAAAAATCAGCATCGAAAATATTAACCACGCCATCAGTAATCATTTTAAACTTCTCTTCTGGAGTTCGAGCCTGAAGCAAAGCAGCCTGCATTTTATTTATCTGTTTTATTCTCTCTTCCGAACGTTTTCGCGCGCTAATGTCAGTAACAATATGGACAAACTTTACAAGCTTACCGGCGTCGTTAAAAACCGGAGAAGCTGACACGCCAATCCAGCGATTAAGGCGTGGCTCTAATATTTCCACATATTCCCTATTTTCCGTCTCTTTTGCCTTACACATAGGGCATAGATTAATCGGCGCGTCTGTGCCATGAAACAACTCATAACATTTTTTTCCGATTAATTCCTCACGGGTTTTTCCAAGTATTTTACAAATAGTTTCATTCGCATCCAACACGGTTTCCTGCAAGTCATGTATTGAAACGCCTTCAGGCATAGAATCAAATGTAGCAGCCCATTCCTTGGCAGCGTTTATAACAAGCGCTCCGGTTTTTTTATGTTCTTCAATAATCTCCCATATAATTTTTGCGGAATTTCCGCCGATTACCTCAACACCTGCCGGTTTAGCCCTAACCAATTCCTCCTGAACCTTATCGCTTCCCGTGGAATTAAATATCTGGGTAAGCCCTTTTTGATTTATAAATTTTCTATAATCGCTACTTGTTGGTATATTTAATTCTCTAGCTAATTTCATCCCAGGGACATCTTCATTAATATCCACTACGCCTATAATTTCTATGGTTTCACTTTTAAAAAATAGCTCAATAAGCGCCCTTCCGCCCTTTCCTGCCCCAACAATAAATATTTTAGTTTTTTCTGTCATTTTTTGTCTCGTAATAAACTTTGAAATTTCTTTGACGGCATCGCGCCAGTACCGCCATACTATTTACTCACCATTCCAATCTGACAACACAAGCAACATTGACTCACCGCCATGTTCAAGGCCAGTGGGTACTTTTGCCGGCAAAAAATTGGCATTCTGGATAACCTGCGAAGAGTGGTCCAGCGTAAACATACCACTGGTTACCACAGCACCGATGACAATAGTTCCCTTATCTAACAGCACATTGCCCGCTGAATATATCGCCCCATTAAAAACAGTGTTTGTAAGCCTCACCGACCCAAGAGTCAAAATCGCAGTATTAGCCATATTCACGATTGAAGACGTTTGAACCAAGCTATTACCATAAAGTACAGTACCTGACTCAAAATTACTATTACTATTAGCAGTTATATTGTTGCCAGAAATTATTGTTATGTCGCTGCCAATAGTTCCACCATTGGCTACAAAATCACTGGCACAAACGATTGTACCCGGGCCTGTAATATTTTTAGCAGTTATTGTTCCGTTTACATATATAGTGCTCCCAGCCAAATTAAGAGTATTATAAACATAATCTCTTTTGGTATATGTTTTGGCGGTAGCAATCATATTTTTATAATATGTCGTGGAAAATGTTGGCATGACTAACGGCGGATTTGGCAGCGGCTGGCGCATATAATTACCACTGCCGCTTGAAGCATAAACCGTTCCGGTTACAGAAGAACTTTGATCCGTCTGCACATTTTTTGCCGCATACACATCCCCATTTATTATTGAACTATGTTTAAGAGATATCACAGCATTAGCCGCGTCAAACGTTCCATAATCAGTAAACTGCTTAACCCATCCACCAACAATAACGGTTACTTTTTGAGTAATCGTACGGGTTATGTTACCCGATGTTCCTGTCGAACTTATAGAAAAAACATTCTGGCCTGATTGTTGGGCCGCAGTCACAACATATGTTCCAGAACCAAGATTACCGTTTAAATCTGTTGGCGAGCTTCTGTAATTTGCGTCATTTTTCAATTTATATACGGCCTGCTGAATTCCAGCCTCTGCCAGCCAAAATGATTTCGCACTATCAAGCGCGGCTGCCGCGTTAATTGACCGGGCAGCCAGCATTGAAACAAACCCCGCGGCAATAAGCGCAAGGCTAAAAAGTATGATTATCGAAACAATAAGCACAAATCCTTTTTCGCGCGCAGGCAAATTCATATTATATCTAAATATTACGTGGTTTTATTTTTGTCGCGCAATGCATGATGCTCGAACCACGCTGCATCACAAGATCCATCGTAATTACTCCTCCATCATATGTTAAGGTTGACGATGGAAAGGGGAGAATATCTCTAGCTATAAGATCGCCACTGCCATAAGTAAAAGTTCCGGAACTGCCTCCGGAAAGAGATGCTTTCTTTAATTGATATGATTCACTTGTGAATTGCGGAGGATAAGAATCTAGAGCATTATAAAAATAAAAAATATAATAATTAGTGCCGTCTTTAGTAAAGCGTATTTCCCCGGTTGACGGGCTCATAACAACTCTGGCGTTACGCAGCTCGCGTGTAAGCTCCTCTACTGCCTTGTTAGCGCTTATACTTGCACCAGCACGCGCGCCCTGTCCGGACCAACCTATAATCACAACCTGAAACATATAAGCCACAGCGCCAATAATTGCTACAACCATCACACTCGTTAAAAGCGCTTCAATGAGCGTAAAACCCTTGCTTGGCTTAACCATATTTTCCGCCATGTTTACATAAAAACTAATAATTCGCCTTAACTGTGTCCAACGCTACACTCACCATGCCGCCTTTAGCAAGCCAGGAAACAGCCACATTAACCTTGGCCGGATTTTCCGGCTTCGTTGTTGTAACTGTTACAGTATAGCCCGGCAGCGCGGCAAAAATTTCCCTTGAGTCAACAGTTGAGCTTTGTAAATTAGCATATGAAATACCGCGTAATTCTTCCATCTTGGCGCAAGCGATATTAACAGCAGTCTCATGTTCCTCTACGCCCCTTGACGCGGCAATCACAAGGCTAAAAGCCATGAGTATCGCAGTCATAGCCCCGGTTATTATAACCAGCGTGATAAGGACCTCTAATAGTGTAAAACCACGCTTCACGGTTGCGCATCCTCTTGAATATTGGAAACATGGATACAACTTGAGCCGTTATTTTCCGTAAGGACACCTTCATCTGAAACTGACGCACTTCCATTGGCGGATGGGCCGACGGAATAAATAACGTAATATTTCTTATTCGAAGAAGAATTATATCCATAAATTCCTGGTTGGCTTAAAAACGGGTCATTCACAACTGTCTTAACTATCGTCGGAACCGCTGTCGGAAGTTCGGAAAGCCCTGCGGGATAAGTGCTGTTGTGATACAAATAATAACTTTCTACCGCTACCTGCAATACTCGTAATTCCGCTTTTGCTTTTGCCGTAGTTTTTTGAAGTGAAATACGCATTAAACCGGGTATGGTTATGGCGGAAAGCAGCCCAATAATAAACAATACCACCATCATCTCAAGCAATGTAAATCCATTTTTGTGATATATTTTACGCATTAGACTTTTATAATATCTATCATCTTAAAAAGCGGGAGTAATATCGAAGACATAATAAAAGCAACGGCTAAACCCATGACAACAAGAAGTACGGGCTCAATCGCAATGGTTAGTTTTCTAACCGAATACGCTACTGCCTTGTCATAAAAAACGCTCGACTTGTCAAGCATGCCGGGAAGATTTCCCGTCTGCTCGCCTACCGCGACCATTTGCACCATATTAACCGGAAACTTCCCGGTATCTTTAAGCATATTAGCCAAAGACTTACCCTTTTCCAAACCCGAGATAGTTTGGCTAATCGCGTCGCTAATATTACTTTCTTTTACGACTGAGCGGGTTAATTCAATTGAGTGCAATATAGGCACACCGCTTTTAAGCAGCATTCCTAATGTCCGAGAAAATAATAATAATGTTACGTTATACTTAAGCTGGCCTATAACCGGCAATTTCAGCATAAACGCGTCAAACCAAAGCTTGCCTTTTTTAGTTCGTAAAGAACGCCTTAATACGAGAAACAATGATACAACAATTATCGCTACAACATGCCAATACCGCGATAACCCCGAACCTACGAAAGAAAGTAGTTTTGTCGGCAGTGGAAGAGGGACATCAGCAGTTGAAAAAATATTTACAAATCTGGGCACGGCAAAAGTTAACAGGAAAAAAATAACTATCGTGCCAACAACAAAAAGCATCACGGGATAAATAAGCGCGCCGGTTACTTTTTGCTTTAAATCAATCTGGCCTTCAAAAAGAACAGCGTAATCGCCAAGGACATCGCTTAATTTTCCACTGGATTCACCGCTTCGCACCATACTGATAAAGAGCTCAGAAAAAATATCTTTCTGATACGTAAGAGCATCAGAAAAGCTACTGCCTTTCATAATGCGTTCGATTACATCATGTATTGCCGCTTTTAGTTTCTTATTTTTTGTCGCTTCTTGAATTGTATCAAGGCTTTTAAGCAGGTCAAAACCGGCGCTTACCATATCATGAAGCTGAAAATAAAAAACAAGCAGTTCACTGGATTTTAGCCTGTTGGAAAAAAGGCCGGAAATCCCGCTACGAGCCCTTTCCTTCTTTTCTTTAAGATCAATAATTTTATAGCCGGAGGCGTCTAAATTAGCAATAGCGTCATTAAGGTTTTCCGCGAGAAGAATACCCTTAACAGTTTCACCTTTGACCGTAACCGCGTGATATGCGAATTTTTTCATTACCTACCCATTCTTACCAAGCATACTTACGCAATCGCTATTTTCTTCTTAAAAGCATTTTTATCCTGGAAAGAAGCTTATCAAAATCAAAGGGTTTTGTTATATAGTCATCAGCGCCAACATCTATGCCTTTAAGCTCACTGGGCTTATCCTGCCGGGCAGTAAGCATAACAATCGGAATGACAGCCGTCTCAAGCCTGGATCTAAGATGTTTTGTAAGCTCAAATCCATCCATCTTCGGCATGGTTACATCAGTGATGATAAGATCGGGCTTTTCTTTAAACGCGACTTCAAGAGCCTCAATACCATCTCTGGCCTTAACAACATCGTATCCGGCAGTTACCAATCGTTTTTCTAAGGTTTTGCTGATATCTTCCTCATCTTCAACAACCAAAAGCTTCACTTTTTCTCCGCGACGCACAGCCACGTGGCTTGCTTCGGTTTCCTCAAGAAGTATAACTCTAGCCACTTCATCAAGCGTCGTAACACCGGAAGCAATTAATTCTATCGCGATAGATGACAGAGGCTTAAACCCCTCTCTTTTTGCGGCAATAACAATTTCTTCTTCCGGCGCGTTACGCGCAATAAGAGTTCTCACCGACTCTGTTATTTCTAAAAATTCCAATACCGTAAGCCTGCCTAAAAATCCGGTATAACCGCATGCCTCACAGCCTCTGCCCTTAAAATATGTTTTAATATCGCCTTCTTCCAGATAGGCGCTAAATTTTTCAACCTCTTCTTTGCCCGGTTGATACACCTCTTTACACTCAGAGCATATTTTTTTCACAAGCCGCTGAGCGATAACCACAACCAGGGATGAAGCAATCAAATAAGGTTCAAGGCCTAAATTAAGAAGCCTGGCAATCGCTCCAACAGCATTATTTGTATGCAGTGTTGAAAAAATAAGGTGCCCTGTAAGCGCTGCCCTAAAAGCAATATCCGCGGTTTCCCGGTCACGTATTTCGCCGATAAGAATAACATTAGGGTCATGACGCATAATACTGCGAAGATAACTTGAAAAATCAAGGCCTGCCGCAGGGTTAATTTGCGTCTGATTCACGCCCTCAATAAGATATTCAATAGGATCCTCTACCGTAACAATATTCTTTTTTTCGCTCTTAATATATTTAAGTGTCGCGTAAAGAGTTGTGGTCTTGCCGGAGCCTGTGGGGCCGGTAATTAGCACCATCCCCTGAGGCTTAACAATACATTTTTTATATAAAGCAAGATTCTTTGGATCCATGCCAAGCGTATCAAGCTCAACCACCAATAAATTCGGATCAAGAATTCTTATTTCAATTTTCTCTCCATAGGCTATTGGTATTGTCGCTATCCTTAAGTCAATTTTGCGATTCTGGTAAAGAAGCTTCATGCGGCCGTCTTGCGGTTTACGTTTTTCCGCGATATCCATCGCGGCAATAATTTTTATGCGCACTGTCAGCTCCGCCTGAAGGTTAAGCGGAACCTCCATGATATTACGCAGCTCCCCGTCCACGCGATACCTGACCCGGACAGTTTTTTCTTCCGGCTCAATATGAATATCGGTAACACGCGACTTCAATGCATCTTTTAGAATAAGGTTATATAGGCGTATAACCGGAGAAATTTCATCTTTAATAAATCTGTCACTTATCGCAAGCCTTCCTGTTTCCTGGTCATTAATTATTTCAAAAGGAATTTCCCCGGAAACATTCTTTAAGATATCGTAAAGAGAATCATCCGTTTGATAATATTTATTAACCGCTTTGCCGATATCACTCTTTGAACATAAAATCGGTTTTATTTGCAGGTTTGTCTGGCTGCGAATCGCGTCAATTGCCATAACATCATAGGGGTTTGACATGGCAAGAATAATAGCATCAGCCTCTTGCCTGACAGGGAATACGCCGTGGAGCTCTACCAGGTTATAAGGGATTAAGCTGATTGCTTTCGGGTCAATTGTTTCGGTGGCAAGATTGGAAAGAGGAATATTATAAAAATGTGACAGGACATTAAGAAGTTTCTCTTCGCTGATAAAACCCATTTCAACCAGCAGTTCGTGAATGGGTTTTTTCGCGCCGACTTGTTTAATGCGCGCATCAGCAAGCTGCTCTGACGTTACCAAACGCTCTTTGATGAGCTGGTCCAAAAAAGTAATCATAGCTCCAAACTCCTTGCCTATAAAAAAACGCTTATACCGACGGAGCTAAATCGTGTTGATTCAACATGCGTATTAAAATCCCGGCTGCTATATCCTATATTCCTCCGAATAAACAGCCCGCAGATTTTTTCAAATTTTCACTTCTTACTATCGTAAGTTTATTATAGGCTGAGGGAACATAAATGGCAAGATTTTTTAGCGAGCGCAATAATTTTCCAAGCGCGGCAGCGAGCAAGAAAAATACCAACGCGATCATAAAGAAGTTAACGCGGTAAACTTGCCGAGGAAGCTTTATCTTTTGGTTTATTTGAAGAAAGAACTGTTCCTTTTAAAGGAACCTTGGCGGGTTTCGTTGTAAAATTTTTTGCAGGCTTTTTCGCAATCTTTTGTTTTTCATCCAATCCGCCGCCGCCAAGAACCGTATAAGCTTTTACCTCGTTGACGAGTTTGGATAACTGCATGTAAATAAGCTCACGCTGCGCGCGGTAAAGCGACCGCTGCGCGTCAAGAACGCTCAAATAACTATCAATTCCATTTGTATAGCGTTTACTTGAAAGACGATAAACCATCTGCGCGGAATCAACCGTAGACTGCTGTACTGCTATTTGTTGATTTACTGTACCCTGCACAGCAAGGACATCAGCCACCTCTTTAAAAGCCGTCTGAATAGTTTTTTCATATTTAGTCAGCGCTATTTTTCTATCCGTCTCACTAACCCTGTACGCGAACCAAATACTGGGATCAAAAATCGGCATAACAACCTGAGGCGCGTAACTCCACGTGCCTTTACCACCGCTGAATAACCCTGAAAGATCGTTGCTTGCCGAGCCAAGAGTGGTTGTCAGCGAAATACTGGGAAAAAAAGCCGCGCGAGCCGCTCCGATATTCGCATAAGCGCCTTTTAATTTATGTTCCGCGCCAATAATATCCGGCCGCTTAAGAAGCACATCAGAAAATAATCCGGGATAAATATCCTTAAGCGGGTCAACGCTCGTCAAATCATAAGGAAGAAGTTTTTCCGATATTAAAGCCCCGGCTAAAAGATTTAACGCGTTTTGATCCTTGGCTACCAGTTGCGTATAAAGCACCACATCACCCATGGCTGTATCCACTTGAGTTTGCGCCCGGTACAAATCTATTTCGTTTACAAGTTTAAGTTTGTATTTTCTTGAAACCAAATCGTAAGCGCCTTTCTGCGCAGCAAGAGTGGACTTGGCCAAATTAAGGCTCTCTTTATCCGCGGCAATCGTCAGATAGGCCCTGGAAACTTCAGATATAAGCGCAATCTGCGCGCTACGGCGAGCCTCCTCCGTATTCAGATATTCTTCTAACGCTTGTTTATTTAAACTGCGAATACGGCCAAAAAAATCAATCTCCCAGGCAGCGATACCTAAATCAACATTATACTGCTTTGCTACGTAAGACTGTCCTGAAAGCGAAGTATCGGAAGAGTAACGCTGTTTGACCATCCCGGCATCCGCGTCAACAACCGGAAGCAGTTTAGACCGTTCAATGCCATAAAGAGCGCGCGCTCTTTCAACATTTAAAGCGGCAAGCCTTAAATCCCGGTTATTAAGAAGAGAAATTTCGATAATCTGCCGCAGTTTTGGATCAGTAAAAAATTCCTGCCATTTTAACTGTGCGACATCCGAAAAACTAGGTAATTGCTTGTTCTTAAGATAGGCATCTCCTTTAGGCCAGCGTTCAGGAATTGGCGCTACCGGCCGGTTATATTTTGGAGCAAAAGTGCAGCCGCCAAGATAAACCGTAATCCCCAGGATTAAGATAATTATTCGTTTCATATTAATGTTTTTTCTGCGAAGCCGTGGCTTTCGAATCGCTGGCCGCAACTTTTTGTTGTTGTTTGCGCCCAAAAAAGCGGGTTACAAGGATAAAGAATAACGGAATAAAAACAAGATCAATAAATGTAGCGGAAAGCATTCCACCAACAACAGCTGTCCCGATGGCGTTCTGGGCTCCTGCTCCGGCGCCGGTGCTTATGGCAAGCGGCAATACGCCGAAAAAGAAAGCCAAAGAAGTCATGATAACCGGACGGAACCTGGTTTTTACCGCGCCCAGGGTTGCCTCAACCAGTTTTTCTCCATGTTGTAAACGCTGCTGGGCAAACTGAATAATCAAAATAGCATTTTTAGTAGACAAGCCTAAAGTAGTAAGGAATCCAATCTGAAAATATACGTCATTAGGCATTCCGCGCAATGAAGTTGCCAGTGTCGCTCCAAAAACACCAAGCGGCAACATCAACATGTTAGCAATAGGAATAGTCCAACTTTCATATAAAGCTGCCACGCATAAAAAGATAATTAAAATTGAAAAAGCATAAAGCGGGCCC
>JBAYMZ010000001.1:0-34576 GCA_041663385.1 Candidatus Omnitrophota bacterium | reverse complement strand
GTGAAGAGATTTTGCGGCGCAACTTAAAAATAACTTTTTCCGTTAATGCCAGAGTCGACAGCCTCGATGAAAAAATGTTTAAAATAATGCGGCAAGCCGGGTGCCGGGAGCTTTTAGCGGGTTTTGAATCCGGCAGCCAGGAAATTCTTGATAAGAGCCACAAAAATATCAGGCTCGAAGATTCCCGTTTGTTCCTCGAGTCTGCTCATAAGCATGGTTTTAAGGTTCATGGATGTTTTGTTGTTGGTTTACCCGGGGAAACTGAAAGTACAGCTAAAAAAACTGTAGAGTTTGCCATGTCGCTTAATTGCGATACCTTGCAATTTTCAGGAGCTGTGCCGTTTCCCGGAACTAAATTTTTTGAGATGGCGGAAAAAGAAGCTTGGCTTAAAACTAAAGACTGGCGATGCTGGCTTTCAGCCGGTGAGCAAAAAGGTATTGTTGAATACCCTGGGATTAGCCAGGAAAAAATCAACCATTATGTGGATTTGGGGCTTAAAAAATTTTATTTTCGTCCCGGCTTTATGCTGAAGTTTCTTCTGGATACACACTCTCTTTCAGATCTTTACCGAAAACTTCGCGGAGCATGGAATTTTCTGGGGTATAATCTTGGTTGTCGATGATTTTTTTGGTGCATAATGAATCTTTTTATTTCTATTTTAAAAAAAGTTAATTCATTTCTTCCTGAAAGGTTGCGGCAAGCCCTGCTGCCTTATTATCGAAAGCTATTCCCTGGAGTCAGGAATGTAATTTTTTTACCATTTTTGGGGTGTAACTATAATTGTCCTTATTGTATTTGGAATCGTTTTACTCCGGACAATTTAAAATCATCGTATCGTTCATGGCAGGACTGGGTTAAGGTTTTTGAAAATTTTCCACCTTCAGTTTTTACTATCACCGGAGGAGAACCTCTTTTGTATAAAGATATTACCGAATTAATTGATAATTTTCCTTCAAAACATGTTATTTCATCAATGGTTACGAATTTAAGCGTAAATTTAAACCGTCTTTATGCCGTGAGAAATAAAAATTTTCGGATAATGGCCAGCTTCCATCCTTCAATGGCTACTAAAGAAGAGCTTTTATCTCGATTGAAAGAAATTCATGCGCATGGTTTTAAAAATATTACGGTAAATTTTGTGGCGCACCCTAAACAGATCGCTTTAATTCCTGAGTTAAAGCGATATTTTGAAAAAGAAGGCTTGGCAGCTTTTAAAGTTGATACCTATAAAGAACCCGGATATGAATATAGCCAGAAAGAGCTTAGTTTAATTGAAGAATACAAAAAGAAAGGTTTTATCGCGCCCAACCGGACAAGAGGATACAATTTTAATGATTTTTCTCCTAAGAAATGTAAAGCCGGCAGCGGTTTTTTTATAATGATATCTAACGGAAATGTTTATAGCTGCATGGAGGGCTATTATTATTCTGAATGTTTGCCTTATCAGGGCAGAGCTGACAGCCGGGATATTTTTAGAATGGGTAATTTATTTGATGGAAGTTTTAAGCTGCGTCAAGGCGACACAATTTGCCATTCTCCCTGTGCTGAAATATGTGATTTGGAATTAGCCGGAGCAAAACATTTAAAAAAATGAAAGTTTTAATTGTTAATCGATTTATGGGGCTTTATGGCGGGGCAGAACAGGTAGTAAAAGAGTTGTCATTAAACCTTACCCGTTTGGGAGTGGAGAATACTGTACTTACGCTTAATCTTTCTAAGGAGGTAGCGGATAAATGTAAGGGGATAAATATAGTTACCCCGGAAACTAAATTTAAATATGAATTCCGCAGCCGTTCTTTTTTGTCGTCGCTTGGCATATTTAAAGAGATATATTACTTACGAAAATTAATTAAGCGATATTGTAAAGATTTTGATGTTATCAACTTGCATAATTTTCCTGCAAGTTGGGTTGGGCTTGGAATCGATAAACCAACAGTCTGGCTGTGCAATGAGATTCCTGATTTTTATAATAACAAAAAACTTTCCCTGCCTCTTAAGCTTGTACGTTGGTTTGGAGTAAAACTTGATAAAACAATAATTAACTCCAGCGTAGATGTAATATGCGCGGCTGATCGGTTTAACGCAGAAACGGTTAAACAGCGTTACGGTAAAACTGCGATTTTAACTCCTTACGGCATAGATAAGCCGCCTGCTGATTTTGGAAAGGCTTCAAAAAAAGAGGTGTTAAGCAAATATGGTTTAAGCGATGATTCTTTTGTGCTCTTGCAAGTAGGGGTGATTTCTCCGGCTAAAAATCAGGAAGATACAATCCAGGCATTTTCTAAAATTACAGATAAAATTCCTTCGGCAAAATTAATTTTAGCCGGCAATGATAGCGGAGCTTATGCCGCGAGCCTTAAAAAAGAAGTTTCTGAACTTTCTCTGCCTGGAAAGGTGATTTTTACCGGCATGCTTAATAAGGAAGATGTTTATGATTTGTATTCGGCTTGTAATTTGTGTGTGTTTCCAGTAAAATTACAAGGCGGTTATCTATCGGTATTTGAGGCGTTATCCTGTGCTGTTCCGGTTGTGGTTTATCCACAGATGGGCGCGGCAACGTTAGTTCAGGATAATAATTTAGGCACTGTAACGCAAGATTTAGCTTCCGCTTTAATCAATATCCATAATTCGTACCAAAAATATAAAGAGCAAGCTTCAAAGGCTTCAGTTTGGGTGAAAGAAAATTTAACTTGGGATAAATTTAGCCGTCAGTATATTGATATTTTTCAACAAGCAACGAAAGAGGGTAAATAATGAAAAAAATTCTTGTTACCGGTGGTTGCGGTTTTATTGGTTCATGGTGCTGCGAATATTATGCTAAGCTTGGAGTCAAAGTTATTTCATATGACAACATGACTAAGCACGAATTAATGCGTACCGGCTATAATACAGATTCAGCCAGAGGCTATAACTGGAATTATTTAAAAGCATTAGGAGTGGAACTGATTAAAGAGGATGTTCGTAACCGGGAAGCTTTATTTGAGTATGCTAAGGAATGTGATTTTATTATTCATACTGCGGCTCAACCGGCTATGACGATTAGCGAAGAAGATCCGGAACTGGATTTTACTACCAATGTTATGGGGACAATAAATGTGCTGGAAGCTGCCCGCAAATTCAAAATCCCTGTGGTCAGCTGTGCCACGATACATATTTACGGTAATAAACTTAATGAGGAGTTGACACAAGCAGATACCCGTTATTTACGTAAGGAAGAATTAATTGATGAAAATTACCCGGTATTGGGTGGAACTTTAACGCCCTTGCATGCCTCAAAAGCCGCGGCTGATTTTTATGTCAAAGTGTATGCCGATACTTACAAAGTTAAAGCTGCAAGTTTTCGTTTAACCGGCTTATACGGACCGCGTCAGCTTGGCGGAGAGGATCATGGCTGGGTTGCTAACTTTGCTATCCGGGCGATTAAAAATATGCCTTTGCGGGTTTATGGAACAGGTAAACAGGTTCGTGATATACTTTATGCCTCTGATTTGGTGGCGGCTTTTAACGCGTTCTATGAAAAGCAAATTCCCGGTATTTATAATATCGGCGGTGGAAAACTTACCATGATTTCTTTATTGGAATGTATAAGTATGATTGCTGATATTTTAGGCAAGAAACCTGAAATAGAATTTTGTCCCGGCAGGTTTGGTGATTTGTTGTATTTTGCCTGTAACAGCCAAAAAGCGTTTAATGCTTTAGGCTGGTTGCCAAAAGTCCAGCCGCGCCAAGGAGTAGAAAATTTAATTAATTGGATTAAAACTAATCCTGATTTATTTGGAGATTAAAACAATGAAGGCTTTGATTTTAGCCGGCGGCCGAGGTAAAAGAATCGGCAGCGTTACAGAAGTAGTCAATAAATGCTTCTTAGAGGTTTCTGGAAAGCCTTTAATTGAATACAGCCTTAATGCAGCTGCTAATCTAAAAGAGATAGACAAAATAATCCTGCTTGTGGGTTATAAAGCAGAGGATATCATCAAGCGTTTTGGAGAGTCGTATCAAGGCAAGCCTGTTATTTATATTAAACAGGAAGAACAACTTGGGCTTGTGCATGCCATAGAATGCGCTAAAGATGCATTGGGCAAAGACGATTTCATGTTAATGCTTGGCGATGAGGTTATGATTAACGCCAGGCATAAAGAATTTATTCAGGAATTTATAAGCAGTAAGGTGTTTGCGCTTTGCGGAGTATTGAAAGTAACAGATAGAAACCTTATCAAAAAAACCTACACGATATTTACGGATAACGATGCTCGTATCTGGCGGTTGGTAGAAAAGCCTCGAAACCCGATAAACGATTTTATGGGTACAGGAAACTGTATATTTAAAAATGCGATCTTAGATTACATAAAACATACTCCGATAAATCAGCAGAGGATGCAAAAAGAATTACCCGATCTTATTCAGTGCGCGATTGATGATGGAAAGGTGGTTAAGCCATTTGTGATCTGTTCGGATTACATAAACGTTAACTATAAAGATGAATTAGATAAAACAAGAAGCTATTTTGAACATTTATAACCAGTAAATAATATGGATGCGCGTCGTTTAAAATTTTTAGGGATGGTTGGCTCACGCTTAAGAAATACTTTATACCTTTTAGCTAGAGGTAAGTTTCGAAACGCTTATTGTTATTTATGGAGCGCGATAGTAACCCGAGATTCAGGAATCGCGCTATTTGATCCTTTATGGAGAAGGTTTCCCGCGCTTACGCCCTATCCTGAAGCCATTGAGATAGAACCAACTACTCGCTGTCATTTGCGTTGCGTGATTTGTGAACATACTTTTTGGAAGGAGCCTGTCAGGGATCTCAGCTATGCTCAATTCAGGCAGATAGTTGATCAATTTCCGCGGCTTAAGTGGTTAGGCCTTACCGGCATAGGCTCATCTTTTTTGAATCCAGATTATATGAAAATGCTGGAATATGCTAAGTCAAAAGGCATGTATGTTGAATTTTATGATACTTTTACGCTTGTGGATGATAAGATTGCTGAAAGAATAATTGATTTAAATATCGACAGGATATGGTTATCTATCGAAGCTACAACAAAAGAGACTTACGAGAAAATAAGAGTTGGGGCAAATTTTGAAAAAGTTATTGCTAACATAAAAACCTTTTTTGAAATAAAAAAGCGCAAAAAAGCCTTGCTGCCGGAGGTTTGGTTTCATTTTATCATCAACAAATATAATTATCCGGAAATGCTTGCTTATGTGGATTTTGTAGCTGAGCTGATGAAGGATGTACCTCAAGCAGCTTCCTTAATTTTTTATACCGGCCTGATGGATTTTAAAGAGACAAAAGATTTGCGAGTTGATAATGTTTCTGAGGAATTAAAAAATAAAATAGAGGAGGCAGCTCACAAAAAGGGAATTTTTGTTAATTGGAACGAAAATATAAGCCGTAAACAATGCCCTTCTATGTGCACAAAATGGAGCGAACCGTTTATTTTATCCAGCGGCCATATTCAACCCTGCTGTGTGTTAAATGAAGCTAATGACAGGGAATTTCAGAAGAATAATGCTTTTATGAATCTTTTAGAAGGGGATTTTCGTAATTTTTGGCGTTCAAAAGAATTTAAAAGCTTTTTATCCACTCTTAAATCTAACCGGTTTCCTCAAGTTTGCAAGAATTGCAAGGTTTATTCAACTATTGGGGGTAAGAAATGAGTAATATTAGTTTGCGGCCGTTATTTATTTTTGAGATGGCCAATAATCATATGGGAAAATTAGAACACGGATTAAGGATTGTAAGGGAAATATACGAGGTAAGTAAAAAATTTCCTTTCAATTTTGCATTCAAACTTCAATACCGCGATTTAGACACTTTTATCCATCCTGATTTTAAAGGCAGGCATGAGTATAAGCACATAAAGCGGTTTTCCCAGACCAGGCTGAAAGAAGAAGAATTTTTACGCCTCAAGGAAGAGATAGATAAATGCGGCTTTGTTTCAATTTGCACGCCTTTTGATGAGCAATCCGTGGGGCTTATTGAAAAACAGGATTGGGATATAATCAAACTTGGAAGTTGTTCTTTTACGGATTGGCCTTTGCTTGAGCGGATAGTCAAAACTGATAAACCGATTATTGCTTCAGTGGCCGGGGCTACTGTTGATGACATCGACAGGGTTGTAAGTTTTTTTCTGCATCGTGATAAGAAACTTTCGCTTCTGCATTGCGTTTCAGAATACCCCACCTTAAAAGAAAATCTACAACTTAATCAAATAGATTTTCTTAAGCGGCGTTATCCCGGTATGGAAATTGGTTATTCTAACCATGAGACAGGTAGCAGCGTTGAGTCTGTAAAACTGGCAATTTCTAAAGGAGCAACTATATTTGAAAAGCATGTTGGGGTTAAAGATGGCCCGGATAGTTTGAATGCTTATTCGGCAATGCCGCAAGAGATTTTTGGTTGGTTATCGGCCGCGCAGGAAGCTTTAACATTTTGCGGACTTTACGGTGAACGGTATAAATTTAGCGAGAAAGAGTTAAATGATTTACGGGCATTAAAGAGAGGTGCGTTTGTTTCCGAGTCGATTAAGGCAGGAGATAAAATAGATCCGGCAAAATTGTTTTTCGCTATACCTATTGCTGATGGGCAGATATCTGCCAGTGAGGTTTCCAAATATACTGAATTTTATGCTAAAATTAACATTGGCAATAAACAGGCTGTATTTTTTAAGGACGTAAAAATTGTAGAATTACGGGAAAAGGTATATAAAATTGTTTCGCAGGCTAAAGAAATTATAAGGAAAAGTGGTGTGGTTGTGCCTAACCAGCTGGGGCTGGAAATATCTTATCATTACGGGATTGATGATTTTGAACGTTACGGCGGAGTTATTATAAATTGCATAAATCGTGAGTACTGTAAAAAAATTATTGTTCTGATGCCTGGGCAAGCCCATCCGGAGCAATACCACAAAGAAAAAGAAGAGACATTCAACGTTTTATACGGCGACATAGAGATCAAGCTTGACGGCAAGGATAAGGTTTGTCATCCGGGAGATGTGGTTGTTGTAGAGAGAGGCGTAAGGCATAGCTTTAGCACTAAAGGCGGAACTGTAATTGAAGAGATTTCTTCAACGCATTATAAGGATGATTCCTATTATACTGATCCTAAAATAAGCGAAAACAAAAATCGTAAAACTTTATTAACTGACTGGTTGGACTAAATTAGAAAATTGCTTATGTTAACTATTGCTTGGGATGTGGATGATGTTTTAAATGGTCTTATGCGTTCGTGGCTGGAACTTGAATGGTTGCCGAAGCATCCGGAATGTTTGGTTAAATATGAGAATATTACAGAAAACCCTCCCTGTAGAATTTTAGGAATATCCGAACGGGAGTACTTGAAGTCTTTAGATGCTTTTAGGATTTCTGATAAGGCCGGGTTAATGAAACCCGATGATGATATTTTAAACTGGTTTCAAAAATATGGCAGGCATGCCAGGCATTTAGCCATTACCGGCCGTCCGGTATCGAGTATTCCACAGGTGTCCGGGTGGGTGTTTAAGTATTTTGGAAATTGGGTTAGAACATTTAGTTTTGTTCCGGACAGGGTAGAAGAAGGGATTATTGCTTATGATGCTAATAAAAGTGAATATTTGAAATGGCTTGGAAAAGTCGATATTTTTGTGGATGATAATTTTCTGAATGTGAAGGCGGTTGATTCTTTAGGAATAAAAGGAATATTAATCCCTCAGCCTTGGAATGCAGCCAAAATTCCGCTTCAGGAAACTTTAAATTTATTAACTAAAATCTTGAATGTGCCCAATGATTAAACTTTCTGATTATGTATTTAAATTTGTAGTCCGGCAAGGCGTAAGGCATGTATTTCTATTGCCTGGCGGTGGCTGTATGCATTTAATTGATTCAGTCGGTAAATATAAAGAAATAGAATATGTTTGTAACCTCCATGAGCAGGCTTGTGCTATTGGTGCTGAAAGCTACAGTCAATATAGCGGAAATTTGGGCGTAGCTGTGGTAACTTCCGGCCCGGGAGGCACTAATGCTATTACTGGGATAGCCGGTGCCTGGCTGGATTCAACACCTTTAATAATTTTTTCCGGCCAGGTTAAACGCGCTGATTCAGCGTTATTGCATGGCGTGCGCCAAATGGGGCCGCAAGAGATTGACATTGTGCCTATGGTTAAACCGATAACGAAATATGTTGTTAGAGTGGATAAGCCTGAGGACATACGTTATCATTTGGAGAAGGCAGTATATTTAGCAAAAAGCGGCCGGCCCGGCCCGGTATGGTTGGACATACCGTTAGATGTGCAATCAGCTATGATTGATGAAACTAAACTAAAAAGTTTTTTGTTGCCTAAAGCATCAAAAAATGATGAGCAATTAAAAAGCAGTGTTGGTAAGTTTATAGCTCTCATTAACAAAGCCGAGCGTCCGGTATTGCTTGCCGGTAATGGCGTACGCTTAGCCGGCGCGCTAGAAGATTTTCGTGCGCTTGTGCAATATTTAAATATACCAATACTTCTTACCTGGAAATCTGCTGATTTTCTTCCAGAAAGTCATAATCTTTATTTTGGCCGTCCGGGAATTATCGGCCAGCGGGGAGCTAATTTTATTCAGCAAAACAGCGATTGCATCATCATGCTTGGCACCCGCATGGATTTACTTCAATTAGCTTTTAATCATAAAGATTTTGCCCGGGAAGCCAGCAAAGTGATTATAGATATAGATCCTAATGAAATTAAAAAATTTAAATTTAAAGCCGATGTCTCAATTTGTGCTGATGCTGGAGCTTTTATGAAAGAAGTTTTGAAAAATAAAAAGCAAATAAAGGTTAATAATCGAATAGCGTGGCTGCGGCGCTGCGCAGAGTGGAAAAATAAATATCCGGTTGTTTTGCCGGAATATCGAAAAGAAAAAAGCGCGGTTAATACTTATATTTTGATTGATGTGTTGTCCGATGTTTTAAAAAGCAATGACGTGATCGTCCCGGGAAGCTCCGGCCAATGCAGTGAATTATTTATGCAGTCTTTTAAAGTTAAGGCCGGCCAGCGGATTATTAATACGCCGGGGCTCGGCGCGATGGGGTTTGGTTTGCCGGCTAGTATCGGCGCCTGCCTTGCGTCAGGAAGGCAGAGAACGATTTGCATAAATAGCGACGGAGGATTTCAACTTAACATTCAGGAATTAGAAACACTGCGGCGTCTGAAGCTGCCTATAAAATATTTTATTTTAAGTAACGGCGGGTACGCTTCAATTAAGGCTACTCAGAAAAATAATTTTTCCGGTCATTTAGTGGCTTGTGATGCTTCCAGCGGCCTGACTTTGCCTGATATTATTAAGTTGGCCAAAGCTTATGGTATTAAAACTGCGCGCATTAAAAATCATAGCGGCATAAAACAAAAAGTAAATAAAGTTTTGAAAATGCCGGGACCAGTTATTTGTGAGGTAGCTGTTTCTCTTGATCAAGTTGTCGCGCCGCGGGTAGTTTCTAAATTAAATCCTGATGGTACAGTAACCTCCAAACCCATGGAGGATATGTGGCCGTTTTTAGACCGGCAAGAATTTAAAGAGAATATGCTTGTTAAGCCTCTAGAGGATTAGTATGGGACAATTAAAACCACAAGAAACAGATAACCGTAATAAATTAAAAAATGAGAAGCCGTATGTTTACACGAAAATCTTAAAATTTGAAGAAAAGTTTAAACGCGGGGAAAGCATCGCGATTATCCAATTTCAATATAATTATGCCTGCAATTTAGCATGTCAGCATTGTTCGGTTAAAGGGTTTCAGGGGAAAGAATCTAAGCGTCAATTTACCATAGCTGACGTAAAGGATCTTTTCCGTCAAGCAGATGAACTTGGCCTGGCCCGGGTAACAATTACCGGCGGAGAACCGCTGGTGTTTAAAGATTTAGACGCTTTGGTGGCGTCTATCGATCCGCAAAAGTTTTATATTAACTGTGATAGCAACGGATGGCTTTTAGATGAAAGACGAGCTAAGCATCTAAAAAGCATTGGTATCGACCGCATACAATTAAGTATCGATAGTTTGAATCCCGAAGAGCACGATAGTTTTAGAGGGGCTAAAGGTTCGCATGCAAGAGCCATCAAAGCGATTGATGCGGTTTTAGGCGCCGGGTTGGCTATTTTCATACAAACTGTAGTCACTAAGCAAAGGCTTTATAGTGAAGAGTTCATTAAATTTGTTGAGTACTTTAATAATAAAGGTATAGGTGTGTTTGTGACTTATGCTAAGCCCGTTGGTGCCTGGGAAGGCAACTTTGATGTTTTGGTAAATAAAGCTGATATGAAATACATGGAAACGCTTGAAAAAAAATATAAAGTGTTCACTCATTTGACGCCAGCTTATGGGCTAAATATGGGTTGTATCGCGGTTAAAGGAATGTTTTCCGTAACTCAATATGGCGATGTCCTGCCTTGCCCGTATATTCATACGTCGCTGGGCAACGTCTTTAAAGAGCCGTTAAAAGATATAATTCAACGGGGCCTGAATATCAAATATTTTGGGGGGCATGTAGACACTTGCCTTATTGCCGAGGACCGTGATTTTATTGACAAATATGTGGTTAAAAAGATTTACGGAAAATCCTTGCCTGTTCCCTGCGACGAGGTTTTTAATGATGAAGACAAGACTCAAATCCTGTTTAATAAGGTAAAATAGTCATAATATAATTGATAGAACAAATCAACACTTCTTCTTTCACGATATAGAGATTATATGAATATAACAAAGGCTATAGCTGTTCTCAGCAAAAAGGCCCCTAAGCCTGAGCTGGGGTTGCCGCAAGAATTGTTTTATTACATTAGCAAAACAACACCTTTGGTAAATGTGGATCTTTTAATCAAGGATGAACGCGGGCGTATTCTTTTGGCTTGGCGGGATGATGAGCATTGCGGCAAGGGTTGGCATGTTCCTGGTGGTATTGTCAGGTTTAAGGAAACAATAGAAGCCAGAATCAAAAAGGTCGCAAAAACCGAAATAGGAACTAGTATCAGTTTTGAAAAAGTGCCCTTAGCAATAATTCAACTTATTCATCCCGAACTCAAAGTAAGAAGTCATTTTATTTCAATATTATATAAGTGTTTTGTCTCCGGTAAGTTTGTACCAAAGAATGAGGGGCTGTCTGAAAAAGATCCAGGATATTTAAAATGGCACGACAATTGCCCCAAAAATATTCTAAAGTTTCATAAATTATATCGTAAATACATGTAACGTAGAGGTTGGCGATGAAGGCTAAAAATATCAGAGGGCAGGCTCCTGGAGGCAAAAGAACTCTTTTGGCGGATGTTGTGCCACTGGCGACTCCTTTTGTTGTGCAGATATTCCCGGTTTATGCCTGTAATTTTAAATGCTGCTATTGTATTTTTTCTATCGCTAAGGCCAAACGAGGTTTTATTTCCGATGACACTATGATGAATTTTAATCTATATAAGAAATGTATTGACGATATGGTTTCGTTCCCTGATAAAATAAAAGTTTTGCGTTTCGTGGGCATAGGAGAACCTCTTTTGCATAAAGATATTGCCGCGATGATTAAATATGCTGCCTCTAAAAACGTTGCTAATGTTTTAGAGATTTTAACCAATGCCTCGCTTTTAACCAAAGAACTTTCGAAAAATCTTATAAAGAACGGCCTTTCGCGATTGGTTGTATCGGTACAGGGGACAACCAAAGAAAAATATAAGAAAGTTTCCGGGGTGGATATTGATTTTAACAAATATATCGAAAATTTGAGATACTTCTTTAAAAATAAAGGCAAAGCTCAGGTTTATATTAAAATAGTTGATACGGCTTTAGAAGATAAAAATGATGAGCAGCGTTTTTATGATATTTTTGGAGATATTTGTGATGCTTTGTCTGTTGAGCATACGGTGCCTATCCATCATGGCATAGATTATGGAAAATTATTAAAGAATAATGATTTGCCGGTTACTCAATTCGGATTACCGGTTTCAGAAGTAAAAATATGCCCTCAACCTTTTTTTACCATGCAAATAAACCCGGATGGAAAAGTAGTGCCCTGCTATTCGTTTGAATATCCGGAGATTATTGGCGACTGTAATAATCAATCGGCATGCGAAATTTGGAACAGCGAGCATTTTAGAAAATTCAGGCGCCTAATGCTTGAGGGGGTTAACGCTGCAGGTAAAGTCTGTTCTAAATGCGATATTATTAAGTATCGGTTGTTTCCCGAAGACGTTCTCGACGGCGCGGTAGAGCGCCTTAAAAAAATTTATTAAACCCGGAAAATTAAAATATGAATAGACTTTGTCCTATTTGTTCCTGTGCGAATAAAACCCAGTTATACAGACAGAATTTTAACAACAAAGTCATTGCTTTAATGGATGGCTACGATGTTGTTCTTTGCGCAAACTGCGGGTTTGTATATAGCGACAATATACCATCGCAAAAAGAATTTAATGGCTATTATGCAGCCATGTCCAAATACGAATTTAATTATGATGACGGTATTGTTTCTGAAAATTATACTGAGCATTTTGAAAAAATTGTTAAGTTTGTGTCCCCTTATATGAGCGATAAAAACGCTAAAATATTGGATATTGGCTGTTCCACCGGCGGCCTATTGGCGTTATTTAAGGAACATGGATATTCAAACCTTTTAGGGCTTGATCCGTCGTCAACATGCGCAGCCTCTGTAAAAAGATTATATGGTGTTGATGCTGTAGCAGGTAATATTTCAGATTTTTATAGCAAGGAAACATTCGATTTGGTTATTTTATCGGCAGTTCTTGAACATCTGGTTGATTTCATGCCGGCCATGAATAAAATCCGAGCGCTGCTTAAAGACAATGGTTTGTTGTTTATTGAGATTCCTGACGCGGAACGTTTTGATTCTTATATATTTACCCCTTTTCAGCAATTCAGCATTGAACATATTAATTATTTTTCCCAGTATTCAATCGTAAATTTATTATCAAGCGCTTTTTTTAATATAGTTAAAGTGCTGAAAGATGAAAACCGGGTAAATCAAACAGTAGACCCTGACCTTTTTATTTTATCATCTAAATCGATTGAGCAGGATTTTGCAATTGTCAGGGACGAGGCTTGCGGCCCGTGCTTGAGAAATTATATTGATAAATGCCGGAAAATGGATTTAGAAATTAAGGAAAAGCTAAAAGAGAAGCTTAAGGGTAAAGAAAAGATAATAGTTTGGGGCGTGGGGACACACACCCAGAGGCTTATTGGTTCCGGTTTAGATCTTTCCAGAATATTGTATTTTGTGGATTCAAATAGCAGATATAGTGGTAAAAAAATAAACAATGTAGAAATAAGATTGCCGAAAGACATAAAAGATGATATACCAATTTTGATATCAACTTATTCTTATCAGGATGAAGTTGCCAGGCAGATTAAAGAAAAACTAAAACTGCCCAACGAAATAATAACATTATATTGATTATGAATGAAATAATTAGAGAGGATTTAGAAAACATTTGCACGAGTGGTTTGGATTGGGAAAAATTTAAGGACAGTACGGTTTTGATTTCCGGAGCCTATGGGATGCTGCCCTTGTATATGGTGTTTGTTTTGATGCATTTGAATGATATCCGTCCCGAATTAAATATAAAAGTTTTAGCGCTTTGCCGTAACCCTGAAAAAGCAAAAAAACGCTTTGCCGATTTTTTAAACAGCCCCTTATTCCAGGTGATTTGCGCGGATGTAGTTGATAAGCTTAAAATTAAAGAAAAAATTGATTATATTATTCATGCCGCCAGCCCAGCCAGTTCTCAATTCTATGGCAGCGATCCGATAAATGTGATTACCCCGAACATTTTAGGCACTTATAACTTATTGGAACTTGCCAGAGAAAAAAAATCAAAAGGTTTTTTGTTTTTTAGCAGCGGCGAAGTTTGCGGAGCTGTTAATAAAAATATTATAAGTGAGGAGGATAGTGGTTATCTGGATTCTATGGATGTCCGTAGTTGTTATGGTGAGAGTAAACGTATGGGTGAGAATATGTGTAAGTGTTGGCATTATCAGTATAAAATACCGACATTTGTGGTAAGGCCGGAACATACCTATGGCCCGGCTATGGATTTAGAAATTGACAAAAGAGTGTTTGCGGAATTTGTTTCTAATATTGTAAATGGCCAGGATATTGTTTTAAAAAGTGACGGTTTGGCCTGTCGGACTTTTTGCTATATCAGCGATGCTACTGAAGGTTTTTTCAGGGTTTTATTGAAAGGCAATCCCGGTGAAAGTTATAACGTTGGTAATAAAGACGGGCAGATGGCGATAGGCAAACTGGCACATCTGCTTGTTTCTTTGTTCCCGGAAAAAAAATTAAAAGTAGTTTACGCCAGCCGCGACAACAACAGTTTCTATCTTGAGAATAAGGACAAAATACGCCCGGTATTGTCAACAGCAAAAATAGAGAAAATTGGCTATCGGTGCCGTTTCAGCGTTAAAGATGGTTTTTTAAGAACTATTAAAAGTTTTCTTAAAGGTGGCGGTGTGTAATGTTAAAAGAGATTCAGAAAGCTTTTAAAGGTAATCAGTTCGATAAGTATCAGTATATGGCACAGATGTTTGATGCCCATAAAATATTGTATGAGTATGCTGATTTTATTAAAGGCACTGATATCTTGGATATAACCATAAAAGAGGGCGAAGTTTATTTCACTTTTCGCAGTGCCGATGCACAGATTAAGATGGTGTGTATTCCTTATGATGTTACTTCTGTACCGTTTACCTTTTTGGATTTTGCTTCGTATGAAAAGGCAGAAACAAAAGTTCTTTTGAATACGGTCAGAGATGGGGATGTAATACTTGATATTGGGGCCAACTCAGGCTGGTATACCTTAAATTGGCTCAAAAATTTCAAAGAGATAAAAGTTTTCTCTTTTGAGCCCATGCCGGAGATATATGACAAGCTTATTAAAAACTTAGCATTAAACGGCCAGGAAACTAAAAACGCGTTTAATTTTGGTTTAGCAAACGTGAATGAAGAGGTTGACTTTTTCTTTGACAAAGAGCGCTGCGGTGCCTCATCAATGGTTGATTTGCGCGATAGTGGAAACACCGTGAAGGTTAAACATTCGGTAAAGAGATTAGATGATGTTTTCTTTACCCTGGGAGTTGATAGGTTAGATTTTATAAAATGTGATGTTGAGGGCGCGGAAAAACTTGTTTTTGACGGCGGATTCGAGACTATAAAAAAGTATAAACCTGTAATTTTTTCCGAGCTGCTCAGGAAATGGTCGAAAAAATTCGGGTATCACCCCAATGACGTTATTAAAATGTTTAGGAATATCGGTTATGAATGTTATGTGATTAACGGAGAAAAAATAGAAAAATTTGGCCTGGTGGATGATGATACGAGTTACACAAATTATTTATTTTTTTATCAATCAACTAAGAAAATCTAGCTATGGATTTATCCGGAGTTCGTGTTAGCCTAACCATTCAAACATATAATTATGGCCGGTTTATTGGCCGCACGATTCAATCTTTGCTGGCACAAACTCATACGAATTTTGAACTTATAGTCAGCGACAATGCTTCAGTGGATGACACTGAGAGCGTGGTTAAATCGTTTGGCGATTCCCGGATAAAATATTATCGCAATGCTACTAATATTGAAGGTAACCAAAATTTTCGTCGTTGCCTTGAGTTGGCAAGTTCTGATATCGTGACGGTTTATCATGCCGATGATGTTTATGAACCCGGCATAGTGGCTGCTGAATTAGAAATGCTTTTGCATAATTCGGATGTAGCGGTAGTTTCAACAGGGGATTGGATTATTAATGAAGACGATGAAATAATATCTAAAGGAGTTGATTTGCCCCCTGGATTAGCTGGGAAGAACGTTTATGCGTTCGAGGAGTTATACCAGGACATGCTTAAGCGATCAGGAAGTTTTTTAGTGTACCCAACGCTTATGGGTCGCCGCAAAATTCTTTTAAATATGCATCCTACGGAGTATTTAGATGAGTGTCTCGACTGGATGGGCGGAGCGAGTGATATTTTCTTATATTTGAAGATAGCCGAAAAATATAAAATAGGCGTTATTAATGAAAGATTAATCCGGCGCAGAGTTCATCCGCGTCAAGCTTCCTCACTTTATGAAAGTTCGCGGGTTACAAGATCAGAAGTTATCCAAGTTTTGGATTGTTTTCTTGATTCCCCAGCGTTGAGCAAACCGATAACCCCAGGCGTATTAGCGCAATATGACTATAATAAATTTTGGGATGATGTTAAAATTGCAACTAACATGATAAAGGCTGGCGACAGAAAAACCGCGGTTAAGTTGCTCTTGAAAAGTTTTTCTTTGAAATATTTAGTCCAGGGTTTGAAGAGTTTGCGTAATTTCTGTAAAATCTGTATTTATGCTATATTATTACCGGCTGCTATTTGTGGATTAGGTAAACCGGTTGTTGCTTTCTTGGATAGGTTTTTTTCCCGTTTTACCGGTAGATTGAGCCTTTAAATTAGTTAATAATTTAGTGAAGTCTCCCCGGTCTAAAGACCGGGGCTTCCTCCCGAGCAGAAATCATAACATCCATTCATCCTACGGGCTACCCAACAGGGTGGCCTGTTGGCCTAAAGCCCGAGGATTTCTGCGAGGGATTAAACTAAAAAAATATGAGCCAAGAAAGCATTATCCGCAGTAAAATTTTAGAACTGGTAAAAAAATATTACTTTACCAAAACCAAAGATAAATTTGTTCCCGGTAAAACTTACATTAACTATGCCGGGCGGGTTTATGATGAAAAGAACCTATCGGTGTTCGAAGCTAAAGCCTGGCAATACTAATTTAGATATTACTGTTTATGCTCTGCGATGAAAAAGGTTCCATTCGTTTGCTACAAAATTTATTTGTATGTATAAAACTCTGTTTAAACCCGCCCTTTTTATTACTTTAGCTAACTATATTGGCGGGGCGTTGTTGTTTATTGCTAATATGCTTTTAGCCAACCAGTTTGGGCCCGAGGATTTTGGCACCTTTAAAGTAGTGATAGCTTTGTTTTCGTTTTTGCCAAGCCTGGTCGATTTAGGGGCCGGGGCGACCCTGGTACGGTATATCTCTCATTACCGCGATCAGCGGGTTTATCCTTTGATATTAAAATTTGTCCGTTTGATGTTTTGGGTTTATTCAGGGCTTACCCTAGGGATGTTTTTTATTCGCGGACCGATTGCCGGGTTTTTTTTAAAAGATTTTAATCAGGCAGGGCTTATCGCTGCAGGTATATTATTATTTGCGTTAAGTTATTTAGAATTGTTTAAACAAATCGCTATTGGTTTCCAGAAGTTTAAAATTTATGCTTTTTCCCAGATGCTTACATTCGCGGTTATGGGGCTGGCCAGTTATTTTCTTGGCCGGCAATTTGGTATTTTTTGGGCGATTATCGGTTGGGCGTCAGGTTATTTATTAGGCAATATAGTTTGTCTTTTATTTTTCTTTAAAAAGAATATCCGCGAGAGCGGAGAGGATGCCCTGGAATTTAAATCTGTTTTTTTATCTTACAGTATCCCCATGTATCTTATGGTAATTCCGGGGCTTATAGGGCTTGTGGCTATACCGGTGCTTAGCGTTTTTTTTAATCAGAAACTAATCGGTTATTTATCTTTCGCCATGATTTTTTACCAGGCGGCGATTTCTATTCCCACAGCTTTTTCCACTGTGTTGTTTCCAAAGTTTTCCGGATTGTCAAACCAGGGACAGGAGTTAAAGCAGCTGGTAAAAAAATCAATTTTGCTTTATACTCCTATAGCAATATTTGGTTCAATTTGCTGCTTGTTATTGTCTTTTGGAATAATCAGCAGTTTCTTCCCGGCTTATCGCGACAGTATTTTGATTTTTAATTTTCTGGTGATTTACGCTTTTATTTCCGGGTATCTGCTTATTGGCCGGGCTTATTTTTCCGGAACCAGCCGTTTAAAACAATTAGCAATACTTACTTTCTGCCAGAACATCGGCCTTTTAATAACTGCCGCAGCAGCGGTTTATCTGGTATTTAGGGGTAGCTAAACTTATTGACAAAAATAGCCTTTTGGGAGATAATTACCAACCTTAAAAGGCCGCGATCGAACCTCAAGATTCGCCCGCTATTTTAAAAAAGTGGTATACAGATTGATTTCAGATAGAAAATTCAAGAGGTTCCTATTTAAGTAAGAAAAATCAGGTTCTTACCGAGTACCTAAACGGGACAGAACTAATTTACATTGGAGGTTTTAGAATAATGGAAAAAGTATCATCAGAATTGGAAAAAGCTTATTACGATTCCATCAAAGAATTAAATGAAGGTGAAATCGTAAAAGGCAAAATCGTGGGAGTGACTCACAATGAAGTGGTTGTTGACGTGGGTTACAAGTCAGAAGGGGTAATCTCCCGGAATGAATTTGTCGGTGTTGATCTGGAAGGTCTCAAAGAAATTGAGGTATTTGTTGAGAACGTGGAAAATGATGAAGGCAAGGTTATCCTTTCTTTCCGGAGAGCTAAAGAGCAAAAAGGATGGTTGACGCTTTTGAATGACCACAAAGAAGGCGACTTGGTTGAAGGTGTTATAACCCGGAAGGTAAAAGGCGGTTATATTGTTGAAATTTTTGGTGTCGAAGGATTTTTGCCGCAAAGCTTATCATCTTTCAGGAATGTAAGCGACGAAGATATAATAAATAAAAAGAGCTATCTCCAGATAGTCAAGATGAGCAAGAACAAGGAAAATTTTATCCTTTCCCGTAAAGACGCGGTGAGGATGGAAAAAGAAATTTCCCGCAAAAAAATCTGGGAAGAAATAGAAATAGGCAAAGTATTAAAAGGAAAAGTAAAAAGCGTTACCAATTTTGGAGCGTTTATAGATTTAGGCGGAGTGGATGGGCTTTTACATATCGCGGATATGAGCTGGAAAAAGATTACCCATCCATCGGAAATCGTTGCTGTGTCTGATGAAATACAGGTAATGATTTTAAATTTTGATAAGGAAAAAGGTAAAATTTCCTTAGGGCTTAAACAGACAACTCCTGATCCTTGGAAAGAGATTGAAAGCAAGTATCCTCAAAGCACAACGATAAAAGGAAGAATTACGAATATCCAAAACTACGGTATATTCGTGGAGCTCGAAAAAGGTATAGAGGGGCTTGTGCATGTAAGCGAAATTTCCTGGACGAAAAAATTCTTGAACCTCTATGAAATGTTTGCTGTCGGTGATGCGATTGAAGCAAAGGTAATCAGTATTGAACCATCGGAGAGAAAAATTTCTTTAAGCATTAAACATCTTGAGCGTGATCCGTGGGAAGATGTTGAAACCCTTGTGGCCTTAGATTCCGAGGTTAGCGGAAAAATTTCCGGTTATGCCGAAGGCTGCGCGTATATTGAATTTGAAAATGGCCTTGAAGGCGTAATTTACAATGAAGATATTTCCTGGACCAAGCGTGTAACGCGCGCTCAGGAAGTTCTCAAAAGAGGCTCAGGCCATGCGTTTAAGGTTTTGGGCATAGACAAGTCAAGTCGAAAGGTAATCCTTGGCATTAAGCAGTTGGCCGCTGATCCGTGGGACGAGATTCAGGCCAAGTATCCAATTGATACGGTTATCGAGGGTGAAGTAGTAAAGGTTACAAATTTTGGCGTGTTTGTTAAAATTGAAGAAGAACTTGAAGGGTTGGTTTTTTCCGGAGAAATAGAAAAAGAAGTTATGGATCAGCTAAAGCCTTCTGATAAAATAAAGGTAAAGATAATAAAGATTGATCCAGGTTCTGCGAAGATAGGGCTCTCGGCAAAAACAGAACAAGCTGCTAGTTAAGTTACGAAAGTTACGAATGTTACGTAGGTTGCGAAGGTTACACTAAACACGAGGTCTTAGGTGTAACATCCGTAACCTTCGTAACTTCCCGTAACCTACGTAACATAAAATAAAGGGAGTATTGTCCCGGTGAACAAGGAAATACAGTGCCATTTTGATTGCATAAAAGAAAACGCCGTTGACGTAATTTCTGAAGCTGAACTGCTTACCAATTTAGAAAATTCCCTAAAAAGTAAAAAACCGCTTAAATTAAAAATCGGATTTGACCCTACCGCAAAAGATATCCATTTGGGGCATACGGTGCTTTTACGTAAGCTGCGTAAATTACAGGATTTGGGGCATACGGTAATTTTAATTATCGGTGATTTTACGGCTAAAATCGGAGATCCTTCCGGAAAAACTTTACTGCGCCCGGTTTTAGGTGATGAAGAGATAAAAGAAAACGCTGCAACTTATACAGAACAAGCCTTTAAAATTCTTGATGAGAAAAAAACCGAAGTTAAATTTAACAGTTCCTGGTATAAGTCAATGGATATATCAAAATTTCTTTCCTTGCTTTCTTCTTACACTGTCGCAAGAATTTTAGAAAGAGATGATTTTTCTTTGCGCATGAAGGAGAACCGGCCGCTTACGATTTTAGAACTGGTTTATCCTATAATACAAGGTTATGATTCTGTGGTGGTGGATGCGGATATAGAATTTGGAGGTACTGACCAGAAATTTAATCTAATTGTCGGCAGGCATTTAAAAGAAGTTTTTGGCAAACCTCCCCAAAGCATCGTTACCATGCCGCTTCTTGTTGGCCTTGACGGAAAAAATAAAATGTCTAAATCTTTGGGTAATTATATCGGCGTAACCGATGAGCCCAAAACGATGTTTGGAAAAATAATGAGCATCTCTGACGAAGTAATGTGGGAATATTTCCGGCTGCTTACGGATTGTGATAGCGAGGCCGCCAAAAAAATGCATCCTAAAGTTGCAAAGTTGCTACTAGCTGAAACAATTGTTTCGTTCTATTATTCAAAAGCAATGGGTAAATCTTCAAAGGAAGAGTTTGAAAAAATATTTTCGCAAAAAGAAATACCCGAGGATATGCCTTTATATAAAGCCAAAGGCTCACCTGTGGATTTGATAGAAGTGCTTTTTATCGCAAAAATAGTTACTTCCAAAAACGAAGCCCGCCGCCTGTTGGCGCAAGGCAGTATTTCCATTATGGGCGGTTCATCCGATAGCGGAACCGTCAAAAACGCCGCATTGGAAATACCTTCAAACGGTTTGGCCCTTAAGATAGGGAAGAAAAAGTTCCTCAGGGTTACCTTGTAATTAAATAACCATTTCCAACTTACGAGGCCGGAAATGGTTATAATTTTCTTGCAATTTGCTTTACGGTTGTTATAATATCACGGTTAACTTGCCTTTTACAATAAAAATACATTGTTAGCAGCAAGCAGTAAACTAAAAACATATGCCGCAATTAAGAAAGGACCCGATTTTAGGTAGATGGGTTATAATTTCAACCGAGAGAGCTAAAAGGCCAAAAGATTTTCCGCACGTAGAGTCTTCCCCTGTTACGGAAGATTGCCCTTTTTGCCGGGGCAAGGAAAGCCAAACCCCGCCTGAAATTTTTTCTATAAAAGATAATAATGGTAATTGGCGGGTCCGAGTTATTCCCAGTCAATCGCCATTTTTGAATTTAAACGCGGAATTATGGAAAAAAGGCAAAGGGCCTTATGACCTTATAAACGCGGTCGGCAGCCATGAAGTAGTAATAGAAACTCCCGATCATATAGCAAATCTTGCGGATTTAGGAGAAGACCAGGTTAAGGATGTTTTGCAGACTTATTGTTTGCGTTTTAAAGAACTAAGTAAAGACAATCGCATTAAATATGTGCTGGCATTTAAAAATTACGGCTGGGATGCCGGCGGCGGCAAATTACAACACGCGCGCTCTCAGCTTATAGCCACTCCGGTTAATTTAAAAAGAGTTAAAGAGGAATTGGAAGGAGCCAAGGCTTACTATAATCGTCACGAAAGATGTATTTTTTGTGATATTATCCGTCAAGAGCTTAATGATGGCTCTCGCGTTGTTTTAGATGAAGATGGATTTGTGGCGATTGTTCCTTTTGCCCCCCGTTTTCCTTTTGAAGTTTGGCTACTGCCCAAAGATCATTCTCCTGATTTTTATACGGTTTGCGATAGAAACGTAGGGGGCCTGGCAAGAGTATTTAAGAAAGTCCTTCTTAAAATAAAAGTTTTACTTAATGATCCTCCGTATAATTATGTAGTGCATACCGCGCCTTTCAGGAGATCGTATCCAGGCTATTGGGCGACAATTGAAGAGGATTATCACTGGCATATTGAAATTACTCCCCGCTTAACAAAGGTTGCGGGTTTTGAATGGGGAAGCGGATTCTATATTTGCCCGACGCTTCCGGAAGAAACAGCCAAGTTCTTAGCTGAAACGAAAGTGTAAAAATGTCTAAGCCATTAGTTATTAGAAAATTAGACATTAATTAGTCATTTGTCATTAGCAATTAGAAATTTTAATATATAATAATTAAAATAATATTATGCCTGATTTAAGAAAAGATCCAATCGTTAACCGATGGGTTGTGGTAAATGTCGAAGAGCCATTCTTGCCGAAGGATTTCGGCGTGACTCCTTTTGTCTGGAAAGGTGAAAAGGATTGTGCTTTTTGTAATGGAAATGAACATATGACACCCCCAGAAATTGAGGCGATATCAGAAAATTGGAGAGCTCCGAATACTCCCGGTTGGAAAGTGCGGGTTGTGCCTAATAAATTTCCGGCTTTAAAAATTGAAGGTGATTTAGATAAACACGCGATAGGCATGTATGATGTTTCAAACGGTATTGGCGCGCATGAGGTAATAGTAGACAGCCCTTATCATTTTAAAGGAATCCCTGAACTTACTGATTTAGAAGTTGAGTACATGCTAAAAGCTTATCGTTCCCGCACACTTGATTTAAGAAAAGACAGGCGGTTTAAATATCTTTTGATTTTCAAAAATGTCGGTGCTGATGCAGGAGCCAGCCTTGAACACGGGCATTCTCAGTTAATCGCTCTTCCGATGGTGCCTAAGAACGTTTTAGATGAGGTAAACGGCGCGAAACATTTTTATGAATACAGGGAAAGATGTATTTTTTGCGATATGATCGCTTATGAAGAAGAAAACGGCAAAGAAAGAATCGTTGCCGAGAATGATAGTTTTATTTCTTTTTGCCCGCTTTCAAGCAGGTTTTCTTTTGAGGTCTGGGTTATACCAAAAGAGCATTCAAGAGATTTTGGAGAAATAGATGATAGCCGTGTAAAAGATCTCGCGGTAATTTTAAAAGATTCCTTAACCCGTCTTAAAAAGGTATTAGGTGAGCACCCGTATAATTATATTATCCATACGTCGCCGGTTAATACAGATACGCACGCGTCTTATCACTGGCATATAGAAATAATGCCGAAGTTATCAAGGGTTGCGGGTTTTGAATGGGGAAGCGGATTCTACGTAGTTGCTACTCCGCCTGAATTGGCCGCAAAGTATTTGCGGGAAGTAAAGTAATAAAACAGTAACAGAAAATAGAGTTCAGGGTACAGAAAAAAATATTTTTGACTATACCCTGTTCCCTAAACCCTGTACCCTATATTTCTGGAAAAATGGAGGTTTAACATGGCAGTGAAAATTGGTATTAATGGTTTTGGAAGAATTGGTAGAATGGTCGGCCGCGCGATTTTGGAAAAAAATTCTAAAGATATCGAGCTTGTCGCGGTAAATGATATTACTGATGCAAAAAGTTTAGCGCATCTTTTAAAATATGATTCTGTGCATGGGCGTTTTCCTGGCGGAGATGTAAAAGCCGGTAACGAATCCATAATTGTTAATGGTAAAGAAATTAAAGTTCTTGCAAAAAGAGACCCGGCAGAATTGCCCTGGAAAGCACTTGGCGTGGATATTGTTGTTGAGTCAACCGGGCTTTTTACGGTTAAAAATGATGGCGTAAATAAAAAAGGAAAAGAAGTAAAGGGCGCAGTCAACCATATTACAAAAGGCGGCGCAAAGAAAGTTATAATTTCCGCGCCAGCTCAAGGTGAAGATTTAACTATTGTAATGGGCGTAAATGATGATAAGTATGATCCAAAAAATCATAATGTAGTTTCAAACGCTTCTTGCACTACTAATTGCCTTGGGCCTGTAGCCAAGATTTTAAACGATATTTGGGGCATTGAAAAAGGCTTAATGACAACTATACATGCTTATACTAATGATCAGCGTGTTCAGGATCTTCCTCACTCTGATATGAGAAGAGCGCGCGCTGCCGCAGTATCGATGATACCGACATCAACCGGTGCCGCAAAAGCAATTGGTTTAGTTATTCCTGAGTTAAAGGGAAAGCTTGATGGTTTTGCCATGCGCGTTCCTGTGGTTAATGTTTCCGTGGTTGACCTTACCTGCACTTTAAAGAAAGACGCAACAGTTGAAGAAATAAACAAGGCGCTTAAAGAAGCTGCTTTAGGAAAAATGAAAGGCATCCTTGATTATACTGACGAAGATGTGGTGTCAATTGATTTTAACCACACTTCAGTTTCTTCAACCGTTGATTCAAAAATGACAAAAGTTATCGGCGGTAATTTTGTAAAAGTTCTCGCCTGGTATGATAATGAGTGGGGTTATTCCTGCAGAGTAGTTGATTTAATTGAGTTTATGATTAAGAAAGGGTTATAAAAGTAGTTAGTAGTTGGTAGTTGGTTGAAAAGGAAACTTGATTTTTATTAAACAAACTACCAACAACAAACTACTATTTAGAGGGGTAGACTATGGCGAAACTAACTGTAAAAGACATGGATTTTAAAGGTAAGAAAGTGATCATGCGCGTTGATTTTAATGTACCGCTGGATAAGAAAACCGGTGAGATTGCGGATGATACGCGTATTAAAGAAGCATTACCAACGATAAAATATGTGCTTGAAAAAGGAGCCTCTAAGCTTATTCTGATGAGCCATTTAGGCCGGCCGGATGGTAAAGTTGTTGATGGTCTTCGCATGACTCCGGTTGCAAAAAAATTAGCCCAGTTGTTAGGCGAAGATGTAGAAAAGCTTGACGATTGTGTTGGCGCAGACGTAAAAAATAAAATTGCTTCAACTTCAAAGCGGGTTATTTTGCTTGAAAATTTAAGGTTTCATGCCCAAGAAGAAACCGGCGATGAAAAGTTTGCTAAAGAGCTTGCCTCTTTAGCGGATGTTTACGTCAATGATGCTTTTGGAACCGCGCATCGTGCGCACGCATCAACAACGATAATTGCCAAATTCCTTCCGTCATGCCTCGGATTTTTGATGGAAAAGGAAGTTAAATATTTATCTTCCGCGCTTTGCCCGGATAAACCATATGTGGTTATCCTTGGCGGTGCAAAGGTTTCAGATAAGATTGATGTTATCTCGAGTCTTTTAAAAAGAGCGGATAAGTTTTTAATCGGCGGAGCAATGGCTTATACATTTTTAAAAGCTCAAGGTGAAGATGTCGGTTCCTCAAGGGTTGAGGCAGATAAACTTGATGTGGCAAAAAGTATTTTAAAAGAGGCTCAAAGTAAAAATGTAAAAATAGTTTTGCCCGTAGACCACCTTATTATAGACAATTTTGAAAATCCAACGGTTAAAAAAATAGTCGATAAAATTCCGGCTGGGTTTTTAGGTGTTGATATTGGCCCAAAGACAATTGAGCTTTTTAAAAAAGAATTAAGCGATGCGAAAACTGTACTTTGGAATGGCCCGGTGGGAATTTTTGAAAAAGATGATTACGCCAAAGGCACCGAAGAATTAGCGAAATGCCTTGCAGATTTGAAGCAAGCTACAGTTATCGTTGGCGGCGGAGATTCTGCTTCAGCCGCAAAGAAATTTAAAGTAGCAGATAAATTATCGCATGTTTCAACCGGAGGAGGAGCCTCGCTCGAATTTTTGGAGGGTAAACCGCTTCCCGGGATTGCGATTATACAGGATAAGAAATAATAGTATCATGTTACACGTAACAGGTAACATGTTTTTAAAGACATGTTACGTGATGCTTGCTACGTGTTACCAAAAGAAAGGATTAACCAATGCGTAAACCACTAATTGCCGGAAATTGGAAGATGTATAAAACTAGCGACCAAGCGGTTAAGCTTAGCGCGGGGCTAAAAGCCTCTCTGAAAGATTTTACCGCCGCGGATGTTGTTTTGTGCCCGCCCTTTACGGTATTAAATACGGTGTATAATGTAATAAACGATACGGATATGCAATTGGGGGCTCAAGATTTATTTTGGGAAAAAGAAGGCGCTTTTACCGGAGAAATTTCACCGATCATGCTTAAAGACTGCGGCTGCGAATTTGTTATTATCGGACATTCGGAAAGGCGTAAATATTTTCATGAAACCGATGCAACCATTAATAAAAAGATAAAAGTTTCTTTGGAAGTTGGGTTAAAACCTATTGTTTGTGTGGGTGAAACGCTTGAAGAGCGCGAAGCTGATAAAACTATTGAAGTAATAAAAACTCAATTATCTGGTGGCTTATTAGAGCTAAACATTGAAGATATGCTTAATGTGACAATCGCATATGAGCCGGTTTGGGCAATCGGAACCGGAAAGAACGCGACTGCCGCCCAGGCCCAGGAAGTGCACAAATTTATACGTAACTGGATTGTTGAAAGGTTTTCGCAGGGCGTTTCTAATACCGTAAGAATACTTTACGGAGGAAGCGTTAAGCCGCAAAACGCGAAAGAGTTGATGGCTCAAGAAGATGTTGACGGAGCATTAGTCGGAGGGGCTTCTCTTGAAGTTTCTTCTTTTACTGATATAATAAAAAACTCTATATAATATGTTATATAACTTAGTACTAATCCTGCATGTTCTTGTGGTAATGGGCTTAATTGCCGCAATCCTTGTCCAACGTGGAAGATCCGGCGGTTTAGTTGAGGCCTTAGGTGGCGTTGAGTCTATTTTTGGAACAAAAACCAGCGCTTTTTTTGTGAAGGTAACAGTAGCCCTCGCGATCATGTTTTTTATAACTTCTATTTCTCTTGCTTATTTATCAAAAGAACGTGGAAAGTCTTTGTTGGATAAATATAAAGATACGCCGGCAAAACAGGAAGCCGCGCCCGCAGTAGACCAACCTGCGCAAAGTGCAAAATAATTTCTTTATTTGTGGAGATTTGTTGCAAGTTCGTGGTAACTTGTGTTTATCCTTGACACTTTTATCCATTTATGTTAAATTAAAAAAAATGCGCAATCTTCTATTCTTTTTACCACTCTTCCTTTTTCCCATACATTATTTAACAGCTCAAAATACGGGCGAGCCTCTTATTGAATATCGCAGTTCGTACAAAGGCACTGTTACAACCCGTACCGGTGGGCCAGTTATTACCCGCAGCTCTGATGTAGTGGAAAAGAAGCAAGATCGTACAGTGAAAAATAATACTGTTTCCAAAAAAGATAAATCTAAAAAGCAAAAAACATCTAAAACGCAAGCTGATACCGCAGATAGAGATGATATAACCACCGCGAAAGGTTTGTTAAATGAAGAGGCTGTATCCTATCGTAAAGAAGCGCGTAAATTGCAATCAGCAGGAGACCTGACGGGAGCGCTGAATTATTATCAAAAGGCTTTAGAGTTTTCCCCATACAATGTGGAAACTATCAATGATATAGGTGTAATTTATGAAGGCCTTGGCGACACAATAACCGCGGCAAATATGTATAAAAAGGTGATAGAAATGGATCCCAGCTATCTCGCGGCCTATACTAATCTTGCATTGTTGTATGAGGCAAAAAATGACACGCAAAACGCCACTTATTATTGGCGTAAAAGATATGAATTGGGCCGTCAGGGTGATTATTGGCGGGAGACCGCGCGCAAACATCTTATGCAGCTTGGCACATATCCGGAAGTTCAGAGAGATATGATTGATAAAGAAGTGGCCATGCTTTCGCGGGATTACTCTGAAAACAGAATATTAAGGCAAGAGCAGGCCACTGAAGACGCACAAATGCATTTTAATCTTGGCGCGAGCCTCTATGCGAAAAAAGACTATAAAGCCGCGTTAAAAGAATTTGAGGCGGCTCTTTCTTCAAAACCAGAAGATAACAGGCTAAGAGTAAAAATAATGGAGTTTCATAAGAAAGCGGAAAAAGCTTACTTTAGACAAGCGTCGCTTAAAGAAGCGGAAAGTGCCTTAAAAGACATTAAGAATGATGATTACGATGCAGCTGCAAAAAAGCTTAGGAGCGCTCTTTCTACAGTTTATAGCGTTACACAGGAACAATAATATATTCCAGCCAAGCACCTCATAATTAATAATTATTGATAAAACAAATCACGCATTATTTTAATGGCTAATCCTCTAATAAATAAGGTTGCGTTAATTGGTTGCGGTTACGCTACTCGTTTCGTTAAGCGTTATTCGGTTGCGTTATGAATGACGATTAACGTATAACGCAACCGAGACCAGCTGCGCAACCGCAACCGTAAAACGATTTTATCATGTCTGAAGAAACAATATATCTTGTTGACGGTACTTCCATTTGTTACCGCTCTTTTTTTGCGATAAGGCTTTCTACGTCAAAAGGTTTTCCTAGCGGGGCAGTATTCGGTTTTTATCAGACAATTAAAAAAATAATTACAAGATATAAACCGGCCTATATCGGGATATGTTTTGACGTTTCGCGTAAAACATTCCGCCATGAAAAATTTACGGAATATAAAATTCAAAGGCCTCCGCTGCCGGACGGCTTAAAAAGCCAAATCCCGGTAATAAAAAAGCTTATAGGTTTTTTAGGTATTACACTGATAGAGAAAGAGGGTTTTGAAGCCGATGATGTCATCGCGACAATTACCGAGAAGGCAATAAAAGAAAATAAGAAGGTTGTTATTGTGAGCTCCGATAAAGATATGTATCAATTGCTTGATAAGGGTAAAGTGGCGATTTACGATGATGTCCATGACAAATTAATTGATAAAAATAATTTTAAAGACGAATTTGGTTTTAATCCAAGCCTAATTATCGATTATTTGGCTTTAACCGGCGACAGCGTGGATAACGTTCCCGGAGCAAAAGGCATCGGCAAGGTCAGCGCGACAAAACTTGTGGCAGAGTTTGGCACAATTGAGAATATGTTTAATAATATCGATAAATTGCCGCAAAAAATTCAGGATATATTAATTAGAGAAAAGGAAAATATTATTTTAAGCAAAGAACTGGTAACTTTGAGCGACTATGGCCTTCTTTTGGGCTGGCAGGATTTTATGATTAAAGAAAAAGATGAATCAGAAATACGTAAATTATTCCAGGAATTGGAGTTTAAAAGCCTTTTAAAAGATTTTGCCGCGCCAGCGCTTAATGTAAAGGTAGACATAAAAGACAAATTGCCGAAGGATTTTTTGAAAAAATTAAAGAGTAAGGAAATAATTCTATACACAGAAAATCAAATGGCTTATGTTTGCGGGGACGATGACGTTGTTTATCGAATACCTTTGGAAGATATAAAAGATATATTCGCGTCGCCAGAGTTAAAAAAAGTATCTTACGATTTTAAAGCGCAATTTTCCGCGTCTTGTCAGGCAATGCCTGGGGCGTGGTTTGATGTGAAAATCGCGGCTTATTTATTAGATTCTTCTTTTAGCGATTATGGACTACCGGCTCTTGCATCGCATTATCTTGGAGAATATATCTCGGAAATTCCTTCCGAGGTGAAGGTATACTTTATTGCCAGGCTTTATAAGTTATTCGCTTCAAAATTAAAGGAGTGCCAGTTAGAAGATCTTTTTTTTAACGTTGAAATGCCGCTTGTATATGTTTTATATGGAATGCAGGAGTGGGGAGTAAAGATGGACAGTGCCGCACTGGTTACGCTTTCTAAAGAAGTCCAAAAAAAGATTGAAGGCCTGAAAAAAGAAATTTTTAATCTTTCGGGAAAAGAATTTAATCTTAATTCCCCAAAACAATTAGGAGCAGTACTATTTACTGACTTAAAAATTCCACCGGTTAAGAAAACCAAGACCGGTTATTCAACTAATGAAGATGTGCTTGTAAAATTATCCCTAAAGCATCCAATAGCAAAATTTATTCTGGAATACCGTGAGTTGAATAAATTAGAAGGTACTTACGTAGCCCCGCTTATTGAAATAGCAAAAGAAAAAAATGGAAGGCTGCACGCAGAATTTAACCAGACCCAAACGCAGACCGGCCGGCTTTCAAGTTCATCACCGAATTTGCAAAGTATACCAATAAAAGGGAGCTTTTCTACACAGCTAAGAAGTGCTTTTATTCCTTCCTTTGAAAAAGGGGTTATCCTTTGCGGGGATTATTCACAAGTGGAGCTGCGGATACTTGCGCATTTTTCCGGCGATGAAAACTTAAAAATCGCTTTCAGTAAAGGAGCAGATATACACCGTTATACCGCGGCGCTACTATTCGGCATAAAAGAAGAAAACGTTGATGATTACCAGAGAAATATTGCCAAGACAGTTAATTTTGGAATAGTTTATGGAATGAGCGCGTATGGGCTTTCCAAAGAATTAAATATCGGAGTGCAGGAAGCGGAAATTTTTATCAGCGATTATTTCAAGCGTTACCCAAAAGTGCAAACCTACATCCAGGGGATTTATAAGGATGTTGATGAATATGGATATGTTACGACTATTCTTGGCAGAAGAAGGTATCTGCCTGATTTTAAAAGCCAGAATTTACAGCTTAAAGATTTTGCCATGAGGCAAGCAGTGAATACGCCAATTCAGGGCTCATGCGCGGATCTTATAAAACTGGCGATGGTGCGGATAAATGAGAAGTTAGAAGAAAACAGGCTTAAAACCAAACTCATCATGCAAATTCATGATGAACTGGTTTTTGATGTGCCGGAAAACGAACTGGATACGGTTAAAAAAATCGTTAAACAAAATATGGAAGAGAGCATAAAACTTGATGTGCGTCTAGAGGTTAATCTTGAAGCCGGCCCGAATTGGGGTGATACGAAAGAAGTGTGAAATAAATACTTGTAACACGTTACACGTCTCACGTAACACGTTTAAAAACATGATACGTGTTACCTGTTACGTGAGACATCAACAAGGAGGTTTTAAATGAAGATAGCTATTTGTTCTTCGGAAGTTTTTCCTTATGCCAAAACCGGCGGCCTTGCGGATGTAACCGGCGCGCTTCCCGCGGCCTTGAGCAAAAAAGGCTGTGAAGTAAAAGTATTTATGCCGCTTTATAAGAATGTTAAACCGCAAAAAATGTTTGATGATTATGGTTTAACCAAAGAAGGAAAAGTAGAATTTTACTTTATTAAAAATGACAATTATTTTTCTCGTGACGCTTTATACGGAACGCCGCAAGGTGATTATCCGGATAATCTTGAGAGATTTTCTTTTTATAGCAAGCAGGTTTTAGAATTGCTCAAAAAACTTAAATTTAAACCTGACGTTTGTCATTGCAACGATTGGCAGGCAGCATTAGTTAATATTTATTTAAAGACAACCTACAAGAACGATGAATTTTTTAAGAAAACAAGAACGGCCATTACCGTGCATAATCTTGCTTATCAGGGTTTATTTGAAAAAGACAAATATCCGGTTATGGGGCTATCCTGGGATTATTTTAATATGCATGCCTTAGAATTTTACGGCAAAATCAATCTTTTAAAGGGCGGGCTTATATTTTCGGATATTATAAATACCGTAAGCCCGACTTACGCGAAACAGATTCAAACCCCTGATTATGGCTGTGGACTTGATGGCGTATTAAGAGAAAAAAGAGACAGGCTCATAGGCATACTTAATGCTATTGATTATGACGTGTGGAGCCCTGAGGCGGATAAATTGATTTATAAAAATTATTCTGTAAAGAAGCTCGAGGATAAATACGTAAATAAAACAATGTTTCAAAAAGAGCTCGGGCTCAAAGTTGATAAAGGCACGCTTATGTTAGGTATGGTAACCAGGCTTGCCGAGCAAAAAGGTATCGATATACTTTCCAGCTCCCTTGATTACATTTTAAAAAAATATCAGGTGGTAATTCTTGGTGTTGGCGATGAAAAATATCAGAAGATTCTTAAAGGCAAAGCTGATAAATTTAAAAAAGCCTTTTCTTTAAATTTAACCTTTGATGAAAAAATCGCCCATCGCATATACGCGGCCTGTGATGGCTTTCTTATGCCTTCAAGGTTTGAGCCGTGCGGCCTTTCACAAATGATTAGCTATAAATACGGAACTACGCCGATTGTACATTCTACGGGAGGCCTCAAAGATACAGTAGTTGATGTGGCGAACTCAGGTGGAGGGTATGTGTTGGATAACTATTCAAGCGAGAGTTTGATTAAAGCGGTAGACAAGTGTGCCGCAGTGTTTAAAAATGAAAAAAAGCAAATTGCGCTTATGAAAAAAGTAATGGGATACAATTTTTCATGGGATGAGACCGCGAAGAAGTATATGGATATGTATAAGAAAGCACAAACGCTAAAATAATTGATTATTTAAGGTTGCGTCAATCGGCTGCGGTTGCGTTGCTTGTTTCGTTTATCGTTATACGTCCTACGTAAAACGCAACCGATACGAGTCGCGCAACCGTAACCGAAAAACGCAATCGGATGGAAATTATGTCAGTATTCGGTCTAACCGGTAGTTTATCAAGTGGAAAAAGCACAGTGCTTAAATTGTTTAAAGCCAAAGGCGCGATAGTCTTTGACGCTGACGAAGAGGTTCATAAATATTATAAAAATAGAAAAAGCAGTATTTATAAAAAAATCGCCTCAAATTTTCCAAAAGTATTTAGAAAAGGCAAAATCAACCGGAAACTTCTTGGCGAGATAGTTTTTACCGAGCCTAAAAAACTTAAAATCCTTGAAGAAATTGTTCATGGGCAAATAATAAAAGATTTAAAACTGTGGATAAATAAAGCAAAAAAATCTAAAAGAATTTATGTCGCTGAAGTTCAGCTTCTTTTTGAAAAGAAACTGGAAAAACTTTTTTGTGCGACAATTTTAGTCTATACGCCAGAAAATATTCTTATAAAGAGAATTGAAAATAATTTAGGGCTCTCAAGGGTTAAAGTCTCGGCCAGGCTTAAGCTTTATAGCCCTCTTGAAAGAAAAATAAAGTGTGCGGATTTCGTTGTTAATAATAACTCTAATATTAAAGCATTAAAAAGTAAAGCTAATGCTTTATGGAATAGAATGAAATGGCAAAACAAACAATAAAAGAAAAAACGGAGGTTATTATGGAAGGAGCTACGATTGATATTGCGGCGTTAAAGGATATGAAAATTTCTGCTTTAAGCAAAATGGCCAAAGAGCTCGACATCAACGGCCTTTCCGGCTTAAAGAAGCAGGATCTTATTTTTGCGATTTTGCAGGCTAAGGCGGAAAAAGAAGGGTTGATGTTTGGCAGTGGAGTTTTGGAAGTCTTACCGGAAGGTTTTGGCTTCCTTCGTTCAACAAACTATAACTATCTTCCTTCGCCGGATGATATTTATGTTTCGCCTTCGCAAATCAGGAAATTTTCTTTAAAAACCGGCGATACGATAAGCGGACAAATCAGGCCGCCTAAGGATAATGAAAAATATTTTGCCCTGCTCAAAGTTGAAGCGGTTAACTTTGAAGATCCGGAAGCTTCGCGTAACCGGGTGCTTTTTGATAACCTTACACCGATATATCCGAGAGAAAGATTTATTTTAGAGAACGCTCCGGATGAACTTTCAACGCGTATCCTTGATTTGTTGAGCCCGATAGGCAAGGGTCAGCGTGGTTTGATTGTTGCTCCGCCTTACAGTGGAAAAACCGTGCTTTTGCAAAAAGTTGCCAACGCGATAATGAAGAATTATCCGGATGTAATCCTGATGGTTCTGCTTATTGATGAACGGCCTGAAGAAGTAACGGAGATGAAGGCAATAGTTAAGGGGGAGGTAATCAGCTCGACATTTGATGAGCCTGCTCAGCGCCACGTTCAGGTTGCGGAAATGGCGATTGAAAAAGCCAAAAGGCTGATTGAACATAAAAAAGATGTGGTAATTCTTTTAGACAGTATCACCCGTTTGGCACGAGCCTACAACTTGGTTGAGCCGCATTCAGGAAGGATACTTTCCGGCGGTATTGATTCAGGGGCATTGCACAAGCCGAAAAGATTTTTTGGCGCGGCACGCGCGCTTGAAGAAGGCGGTTCTTTGACGATTATGGCAACCGCGCTTGTTGATACCGGTTCAAGAATGGATGATGTAATTTTTGAAGAGTTTAAAGGAACCGGAAATATGGAAATATCTTTGGACAGGAATATTTTCCAGAGAAGAATCTACCCATCCATAGATATTAAGCGTTCAAACACCCGCAGGGAAGAGTTGCTGATTCATCCGGATGAACTTCAAAGAATCTGGATGCTTAGGAAAGCCTTAAATGAATTAAGTTCAGTAGAGGCCTTAGAGCTTCTTATTGAAAAATTGGCGAAAACTAAAAATAACGTAGAATTTCTATTAACTTTAAACAAATAAAAGGAGGAATCATGAAGGAAAAAGGACATCCAAAATACGAAATGGCGACAATTATGTGCGCTTGCGGCAACGTATTGCACACACGGTCAACAAGAAAAACATTGAATGTTGATATCTGCTCACATTGCCATCCTTTCTTTACCGGAAAACAGAAGTTTGTTGACTCTGAGGGTAGAGTGGATAAGTTTATTAAAAAGTACGCTAAAAAAACTAAATCGTAAATATTAAGGGTTGTGTTAATCGGTTGCGGTTACGCTACTCGTTACGGTTGCGTCAAGCGGTAAGCGTCATTTAAAACGCAACCGTATAACGATAG